>JADZDJ010000261.1 GCA_020851115.1 Pirellulales bacterium | reverse complement strand
TTGGTATGTGCGATGTACATTTCCGGGTTTGCCATACACGGTATTGTCATCCATTGCAATTGAGACCTGGGAAAGTTTGGAATACCGCATATTCTCCAGTCATATCCAAAAGTACGCGCTGGCCCTGGAGAAAGCACTTGTCTCGGCCTTGATCAAGGGGGCCGTGGCCAATTTCATGACGGTGCTCTTTCCAGCGATTGACGTGGGTGCTGGTCAACTGCTGCATGAAGGCAGCCAGGTCGCCATCGTTCTTCGGCCAGAGAAAGAAGTGCCAATGGTTCGCTCATCAGGCAAGATGCGCAGCGGCCGTGTGCGGAGCGATTCCTCCATCACCCGCTCAAACGCGATGTAGTCGGCATCCTTGTCGATAAGCGTTCTGCGACCAACGCCACGGTTCAAGACGTGCTGGCGCCATGCGCCCGGCGTGTCGCGAGAACCTCCACGAGGAACTCAAAGGCGGCCTGCAGTCCGATCGGCTCAGCGATCGCCCCATTCAACCGTGTCGCCAACATGTCCGAAGTTTGTGAAAAATCCGGGCTGAGCCAGTGGATTGCTCTGCGGTCAATGCTTAGCGGTTCGCGGCAACTGGCTGCTGAGCGGTGAACATTGGCCAGTCTACCTTGTCGCTCCGACGCGCTTTACACTGCTCGAAAATTGCTGCATACTACGCTCTCATTGGCCCCACCTAGCTCGTGGGCCTGGCACGGAACGGAACGGTTGCACGGCACGGAGTTGCCCATGGCGCGATTCTCGATGAACGAAATGACGACCTATCGCTGGTCGTTCGAGGAAGACGTGCAGCACTATCGCGCGGCAGGAGTCAAAGCCATTGGGGTCTGGCGGCGAAAGCTGTCCGACTACGGCGAAGAGCGGGGTATCGAATTGTTGAAAGAGTCGAGGCTTGCCGTTTCCAATTTATTGTGGGCGGGCGGATTCACCGGCAGCGAAGGCCATACCCATCGCGAAAGCATCGACGATGCGCTCGAAGCAGTTCAATTGGCCGCCGAAATGCGTGCCAATTGCCTGGTAGTTTACAGTGGCTCGCGCGCGGGGCATACGCACAACCATGCGCGGCGGTTGCTGATTGGCGCGCTCAAGGAGGTTGCGGCGGCGGCGGCCGAACGTGCCGTCGTATTGGCGCTCGAACCGATGCACGCAACCTGCTGCGGCGAATGCACCTTTTTGAATTCGCTGGACGACGCCCAGGCAATTCTCGATCAAGTCGGCTCGCCACAAATCAAGCTGTCGTTCGACACCTACCACATGGCCGACCAACCAGACGCCGTCGACAGGTTGAAACAGTTGGCCGCCCAGCAGCGAATTGCCATCGTCCATCTGGCCGACGGGAACCCTCCCGACGAAGATCAGCGCCGCACGAGGCTGGGTCGCGGCGTCGTCCCGCTGACCGAATTCGTCGCTGCACTACGATCCGGCGGCTACGATGGCGATTTCGACGTCGAACTGTTTGGCGACGACTTTTCGCCTGCCGATTACCAAACGCTCCTGCGAGAATCGCAAGACTATTTTGCCAAGCTGGTGGGATAGACCATCGGCCAGCCACATGCGAATTGCCTACTTCGATTGCCTCAGTGGAATCGCCGGCGACATGACGTTGGCGGCGCTCGTCGATGCCGGCGCCGATTTGCAGGCGATTCAAGCCGCCGTGGCATCGCTCGGATTACCGAGTGTGAACATCACCGCGGATGAAGTACGGCGCAAGGGCTTTCGCGGCATCAAGATCCAAATCGAGTACGAACCGCAACCTCAACATCGCCATTTGCATCAAATCACGGCAATGATTGAGGCCGGCCAATTGACGGCGCACGCCAAGGAACTTGCCAAGAGAATCTTCACGCGACTCGGCGAGGCGGAAGCAACCGTTCACGGCGTCGAAATTCGCAAAGTGCATTTCCATGAAGTCGGGGCGATCGACTCGATCGCCGACATCGTTGGCACGGCGGTTGCACTCGATCAACTCAACATCGACTACCTCGAAGCATCTCCGGTGCCGACGGGCTACGGCTTTGTCGAAATCGCCCACGGCCGATGTAGCATTCCAGCGCCGGCAACGGGCGAGTTGCTCAAGGGCATTCCAATCGCGGCAAGCAACGTCGAGGCAGAGTTGACCACCCCGACCGGCGCTGCGATTTTGGCGTCGCTGGCCGCTGCGTTCGGGCCTCCGCCGCCGATGACCATCGAGGCTATCGGCTACGGTGCGGGAACGAAGGAGTTGGAACAGCAGCCGAATCTACTGCGCGTGCTCATCGGCGAAGCTGCTAACTCCGCGAATATGACTCGTTCGGAAACGCTTTGTCTGCTGGAAACGAATCTCGACGACGCCACCGGCGAAATCATCGGTCATGCGGCCGAGAAACTGTTGCAGAATGGTGCGCTCGATGTTTACACGACGAACATCCACATGAAAAAAAACCGCCCCGCCGTCATGCTGAGCGTACTCTGCGAGACGGCCGATGCCGAGCGGTTGGAAAGAATTTTGTTCGCCGAAACGACAACGCTGGGAATTCGTCGCACGACCGTTGCGCGCCGAAAATTGCCGAGACAGCCGCGCGAAGTGCAAACGCTGTGGGGTCCAGTCGCCGGAGTATTGGCCGCGCTGCCGGACGGCCAACAGAAATTTTCGCCCGAGTACGAATCGTGTCGGCAAGTCGCCCAGAGCAAGAACCTTCCGCTCCGCAGTGTCTACAACGCGGCTCAGGCCGCATTCATTTCGGCCACACCAGATTGAGAAAGATTGCCGCGCCGACGATTGCCGCCCCAATCGACGCCGTCAGCACCGCTGCGCTACCGATGTCGAGCGCATCGCGCATGCGGGGATCGTGCGCGGCCGTAATCATCTTCGCAAGCTGCTCGAGCGCCGTGTTGAACAGCTCCGCCGTCAAAACGATCGCAATACACAGCAGCAACACGCACCACTCGACGAGCGAAGCGCGAAAGGCCGCTGCGCAAGCGACGACGGCCGCGGCCATTGGCAGATGCACCAGATAGCTCCGCTGTCCGCGGATGCCGCACGCTATTCCACGAAACGCACAGCCGAATTTTTCGGCCCAGCCGCAGCTGCCATGATGATGCGGCTGGATCGTCGGTTCATTCTGTCCTTGCTCACCCATGGATCTAGTCTAGCCCAAATAGCCCGGCCGGAGGAACGTTCACGCTATTTTTCCCCCACATTTTCGAACTGCTCAAGAATCGTGGAATGATCGCCACATTGAAGCCGACATTGTCGCGGCTGGCATCGACGTTCATTCCGACGGTGAACAGGAACGACTCGCCAATGCGCGTCAAGCGGAAACTTTGACCAATATTCCCCTGCGATTGGCTGTTGTTGCCGCTAAATTGCTTGATGTCAAATGACGTACCGAACGTCGAAAGCCATTTGGGCGATAACCGATAGGTGTAGCTCGCCGTGATGACGTCGGCGGCAATGTTGCCTTCAAAATAGTTGAAACCGAGATACAAGCTACCGCGCGGAGGCCGGTTGAGAAAGCCGCCGACGGTGAAATACTGTTGGCCCTGATCGAAGAAGTCGAATCCGCCGAAGGAAATCAGCGACAGCCGGTCGCCAATGAACCATTTGTAGTCGTAATCGAACATGCCCGCCGCCTGATCGAAATTCTGCTGCGGCTTCGGGAAGACTTCCATGTTCGTGTCGAACGTCATCCAATCGATGATTCGCTGTTGCCCTGGCATGCCGCGCTTTGTTTGCCAGCGCTGCCGTGCGCCGAGGCGGAACACGGTTAAGTCGTCCGCGATTTCCGTGGGACCTGTCACCCAATCTTGCGCGCCGCGGCGGACGGCGAAAAACCGCTCGTCGTACCTCAGCGGCACCTGGAAAGCCGTAGGCGCCGCCACCGGATCGTCGTAGAGTTCGAAACCCAATCGGCGGCGAAACGCTTGAATCGCATTGTCGTCGATCGCGTCATAGATCGGCAGTTGCCCCAGGTCGCGATTGGCGTCGGTGTACGAAAAATCCATGTCGAGTACGACTTTGTGCGCCAGGCCATGCACGTTCCAAAGTGTGCTTTCGACGCTGGGATCAACCGCCCAGAACGGCATGCTGCTGCGCAAGCCCACTTGGCCATACAGCCGCTGCAGGCGGTCGCCGTTGAGGTCTTGCCCCCAGTCAGCGGCTTCGCCCAATGCATAGGGCACAATTTTGACCGGTCCCAATTGAAACGGCCAATCCACTTCATTGCGGGTGGCGAGCTTTTCACCCCTGAGGTTGGCATCGTAGGGCAGATATCGGAATTGCTTGAAGTCAGTTGGATCGGTCGGCAGGTCCAACAAGTTCTGCTGCAGATAGCCTAGGTTGCTGTGCGAATACAACGTCAGCGTATCCTCGAGCAGCGGCTGGCCCAGCCAATAGTGATCGAGCCGCGGCAGATTCTGCGTCTGCATGAAATAGGGATTGACCAGCGCCGACGCGCTCAGGTCCAGTGACATATTGTCCCAAGTGCGGTACAGGTCCAACCGCGTCACCTGATCGGGCTGCTCGTCCCATTCTTGCTCGTAGTATTGCTCCAGAAAGTTGCGATCGGTGACTTGGCCGAATTGCGCGATGAATTGCCAATCGTTCGGCAGCTCTTGTCGATGACGAAACAGCGTTCGGCCGCGGAACGGATGCGGGAACGTCAAAGTGCGCCGATCGAGGCCCAGGTTGTCCACCCCGTGGTCGCCAATATACCAGGCATCGACAAACCCAAAGTACCTGCCGGGCCAACCGAACATGCCGGCGCGGTCGTACTCGAACATCGTTCCACCGCCGAAGCCGCGCAGGCTGAGGTAATCGAGACTGATGTCCCAGTCGGTTCCGGCGGGTGGTCGACGAATGCCGAGGATTTGGTAGGGGTTCAGGTCGATCAGCGCCTGATTGCCGAACACGCGGTCGTTGCGATAGGTCGCCCCCTTCAAATACAGCGGTGGATTTTGCAGATCGGCGGCGAAGATCGGCCAGTAGAAAATCGGAACGCCTTCGACCTGGACAACATTGTTGTTGCCCGTCACAAGTTGCTGGTGTTCAATTTCCGGCTGGCCAAATTCGTTGAAGATCGGCGCTCCGGTGAACAGATCGGTTCGCTGCCGCTGGGTGTCGTCCAGCGTAACGGTACGCGACTTTAGTTCGTAAGTCGGAATTCCCATCCGGCTGGTGGTAACGCTGGCGTTCTCGGCGAGGAAGTGATTGCGGTCGAACTGCCTGAGGACATCGGTTTTCAATCGCACTAAACCTTGCATGCGCGGCGTCGGTGTCAGCAGTTCGGCATCCAAGATCACGCCGTTTCGCAGCAGGGCGTTGTAGTACATCGCCTTGGCCTGCACGATGCGATCTCCCTGGCGGAAGACAATATTTCCCTCCATATAAAATTCCAGCGGCTCTCCGCTCGATTGCGCCACCGGCTGACCGACGCCAGGCTCCTGCCCGGACTGATACCAGATCACCATGCGGTCGGCCGAAACGTCAATCTTGTCAACGATCTCACCTCCTAGGCCCGCAGCGTTAAGCCCTTCGACGACGATGTTCACGCCGCCGCTGACAACCACCTGAACTTCCCCGCTGGGTTGTCGAACGGCTTCAAAGTTCACCGGCGCGCTGCCTAGCCCGTTCACCTGCCAGGTACGAGTTCCCAAGGTTGCCATGGGCGAGCCGGGTACGGTCGTCTCGAATTGTGCCTGCTGCAATGCGTCCGGCCGCGGCGCGCGGCGAGCCATCGCGCGATAGTAGATCGCCGGCTTGTCCTTCGGTTCGGCCTCGATGTTTGCGATGCGCACCTCCGGCGTGGAAACAGAATACAGTCGACCGAACCAGTTGCGATCTTCAAGCCGCGCCAGCGGCGTGGGCGCGATTGTCGGCGGGCCATACGCCTCGGACGATCCTGCCGCGATCGGCGACGACATTTGCTCGATCGCCACGCTCCCTTCCAGATAAGCGATGACTTTATGGCGCGGCCCGTTTGCTGGGCCTGCATGGTCGATCCACAACATCGCTTCATTGGCAGTGGTCCGCGAAACGCCTTGTTGAATTCGACAGTTGCCGCGGAGTTGCCAAACTTCATACGCTCCCTCCGTCCAGTGGCTGCCGTGCTCGGCGGTGATTACGATCGGTTGGCTCGGATCGGGTTGCGGCAACTCGACTTGCGCATGGATGGATTGGGGAAAAACTGTCCACACCACTGCGATCATCGCGGCAAGAATTACACAGCGCGCAGCGCGACTATCACCGCGCAACCGATGGCGCGCACGGTGCAAATACCGCACGAACTTCGCGGAACGACGCACGATCAGAGAAGAACTCCTTGTCGCCATAAGCTGGGCGTAACGAAAAGCACGAGACGCAAGTGCAAAGCTTGCGCCGCCGCACGATGCTACTTCAACGCAAAGCGACCGGGGAGAGAATCACTCCATCGAAAAGACGAAAACCCTTACGAGATGAGACTTTAACTCCAAGTTTGGAGTGGCAGGATTATAGGTTCGCCATCATCGAAGGGTCAAGGCGGAAAGAAGCTCGGCTGCACAATCGCAACTCATTGTCAACACTCACCTTGCGCCGATGCTAGCAAGCTTAGATTCATTTCGACCATAGGCCCACGGTCAGATTCACCTCCAGCGTCAAGCAATGCGAAAAAAATTTCCGCGATGTCGATTATCGTGCGATCCATTGCACGGCCACGATTGGCGCATTCCCAAATCTCCGGCTGCGTCTGTTCGGAAACGGTCGGGGCGAACCAAGAACACACGACGATTAGCACGATTTCGCGGATGCCTCGTTCATTGCGTACGTGAGGGCGCGCGGATGCCGCCGGCCAGTCTTATTTGACGTTCTGCTTGACGACCTCCCAACGTCGGTGCGGAATGGATGCTGCTGATCAGCCCGATCGGGACGTTCACTGTTGTTTGCAGAGCGCGACCGAAGAAGTACCCAACTGCGCTAAAGTCGCGGAGCGTTTAGGGGCAGTCTTCCTGCCATTGGCCACCTCAAGGGTGTCGAGGGGCTGTGGCTTGCCTCGACGCCGGACCGTAAACAGTCGCAGGTTGGAATCGACGGGCATTGCAAGCGATTCTTCATTGTCGGCGCTTTGATCGACTTGCCAGTGCATGTTCGATTGCCCGCCGCAGAGCCAGACATCGCCGACCACGAGATTCTTTCGCGTGACGGTTTGATCCCCCTGCTTCACCACCAAATCGTTACCGTAAAGATTGGCGGCCAGCGGCGCCAGCTCAACTTTCCACTTGCCGTCTTTCGGAGTCGTCGTCACCTCTTGGCTGGCAAAAGCTGACAGCGACAAGCCCGCCGGCATCAGTCGTTCCCCAGATCGGCACTTTAACGCCGCGTTGAAAAATCCCGTTGTCAGACAAAAAGCCGCGTCAGAAGGACGTCAGCAAGAATTGGAGTCGTGGCCGAGCAGGTAGCGAGCGTCGAGGGAATCGCGAGAGCACAATAAACGGTCGCATGAGGAATGCTCCGAAAGAAATGACAGTATCTGGGATTACACCATGAGATGTCGACTGAATCTCAAGTGCTAGCATGATCGATCTTGACCGACCTGGATCGATCGGCCTATTGTTTCCGCTGCGACGGCGCAATTTTCACGCTTCGACCCTGCCCACCGACACCGGACACCGGCCGATTGGTTCAGAGATGCTCATTCTCGATCGCTACTTGCTGCGCCAATTCGCCCAAAACTTTTTGGCGTGCTTTGTCAGCCTCACCGGGTTGTTCGTGGTCGTCGATCTAGTGGGAAATGTCGATGATTTGCAGCGTGCCGCAGAAGCGCACGGCGGATTTTGGTCGATCGTCGGCGAGTATTATGGCTACCGCACAATCGGATTCTTCGACCGCACCAGCGGCATTTTGACGTTGATTGCCGCCATGTTTAGCATGGCGATGTTTCAGCGGTTTAATGAACTGACGGCCATTCAGGCGGCCGGCGTGTCCAAGCGACGAATTGTCAAACCGATCGTCCTTGCGGTGCTGGCGATTACCGCCGTGGCCGTGGCCAATCGAGAACTGGTCATCGCGGCAGTACGCGACCGCTACAGCCGCAACGCCCAAGATTTGTTTGGCGAAGTCGGCAAAGATATGCAGCAGGTGCGCGACTTGCAAACCGATGTCATCATCGGCGGCCGGAAAACGTACGCCAACCAACAGCGCATCGAAGCCGCCAATTTCACGTTGCGTGGCGCTAAGCTCACCGAGTATGGCCGACAAATCTCCGCTGCCAACGCGTTTTACCAATCAGCGGACAAGCACCATCCGGCCGGCTACTTGCTCCAAGGGGTCATCGCTCCCAAAGACCTGGCGAACAAGCCATCGCTGAGCATCGATCGCGAGACGATTATCTATACGCCCTTGGAAAACAATTGGCTGGCGCCGAATGAATGCTTTATTCGGAGCGACGTGACGTTCGAGCATCTCGCCTCGCGGGCCGATTTTCGCGCCAACGCATCGATCGTCGAACTGATCCGCGGGCTGAAGAATCCCAGCCTGGGATTCGGCGCCGATATGCGGACAGCCATTCACGCCCGCATTGTGCAGCCGTTCTTGGACGTCACGTTACTGTTCTTGGGCCTGCCGTTGATTCTGGCGCGCTCCAATCGCAACATGTTTGTCGCGATTGGCTGGTGTGTCGTCGTCGTGGTGCTGTTTTATCTAGTCGTGCTGGGATGCCAGTATCTTGGAAGCAGTTACCTCGTCAGTCCCTCACTGGCCGCTTGGCTCCCAGTTTTCGCTTTCGTGCCCACCGCGGTTTGGATGAGCGAGCCGCTGCGAGAATAGCTGACTCTGAGCGAATCGCCATGAACCATGAACAATAGAATAATGAATTTTTTCGGGTCGGCGCTTAGAATTAATGGCCAGATACTCCGAATTGTCGCTTCGATTTGACATCCTTCATCACTCATCGTTTCTCGTAGAAGCGGGAGATTGCCATGCTTGCCCCCTGGCTCGACGGGCTGACCATTCCGCAGGTTCTCGACCGGACGGTCGAGCGTTTCGGCGAGTGCGACGCGCTGGTTTTTCCTCGGCTGGACTTGCGGTGGAGTTACCGGCAGTTTGCGGCAGAGGTCGATCGAGCCGCCCGCGGCCTCATGGCGCTTGGGATCGGCGGCGGTGAGCATGTGGCCATTTGGGCGACCAATGTGCCGGAATGGGTCGTGCTGCAATTTGCCACGGCGCGGGTCGGGGCAGTGCTGGTGAACATTAACCCGGCATACCGGGCCCATGAATTGCGCTATGTGCTCAAGCAAAGCGATTCGGTCGCGCTCGTGTTAATCGATCGCTTCAAGACCTCCGATTATTACGCCATGCTGGCCGAGGTTTGCCCGGAGATTGGAAGTGGGGAGTTTCCGCTGCTCCGAAATGTCGTGACGATCAAAGGAGACGCGCCGCGCGGCACGATTTCTTGGCAACAGATGATTGCCGCAGGAAGATCGGTGTCGCCGGAGGCCGTTCGTGCAGCAGGGCACAATCAGCGGCCAGACGATGCCGTCAACATTCAGTATACCTCCGGCACAACGGGATTTCCCAAAGCCGCCACACTCAGTCATCGCAACTTGCTGTTGAATGTCCACTATGTGGGCGAGTGCCAGAAAATGACGCAATCCGACCGAGTTTGCATTCCGGTCCCGTTTTATCATTGCTTCGGCTGTGTTCTGGGCACCTTGATGGCCGTAGCTTACGGCGCGGCAATGGTGATCCCCCACGAATTCTTCGACCCCACGGCGACGCTCGACGCCATCGAGTACGAACGCTGCACGGCGCTGTATGGAGTGCCGACCATGTTTATTGCGCAATTGCACGATCCGACACTGCCAGGCCGAGATTTGACCTCGCTGCGCACCGGCATCATGTCGGGAAGCCCATGTCCGATTGAAACAATGCGCGCCGTCGTCGATGTCCTTGGCTGCCGCGACATCACCATTGCCTACGGCCAGACTGAGGCCTCGCCGGTGATTACCCAAACGCGGTGCGATGCGCCGATCCACCTGCGTGTGGAAACCGTGGGCCAGCCGCTTCCTGGAGTCGAAGTCAAAATTGTCGATCCGTGTACGCACGAAATATTGGGCGACCACCAGCCGGGCGAATTGTGCGCACGAGGCCACGTGGTGATGCTGGGCTATTACAAGAACCGCGAAGCGACCGCCCAAGCGATCGACTCCGAAGGCTGGCTGCACACCGGCGACCTGGCAATGCGGCTGCCTAACGGCTACTACAAAATTACTGGCCGCATCAAAGACATGGTCATCCGCGGCGGCGAAAACATCTATCCACGCGAAATCGAAGAGTTTTTGTTCACACACGCGGCGATCGAGCAAGCAGCCGTCGTCGGCGTTCCTAGTCCCAAATACGGCGAAGAACTCTGCGCCTGGATCAAACTAAAACCTGGCGAAAACTGCACCGAGGACGAGATTCGCAACTTCTGCCGAGCCGAACTAGCTCACTATAAAGTGCCCAAGTATGTTAAATTCGTCGACCGTTTCCCGCAAACGGTGACAGGGAAAATCCAAAAATTCAAGATCCGCGAGGCGATGTGCGAGGAACTGCAGCTCAAGGAGCAAGAGACGGCATGAACCAGCAACTGCGAGATTTCCACTGGCACTCGATTTCGGCACGCCCCGCCGAGTATTGTCGAAGTGAGAATGATATAATGCAACCTTGATGAACGCGGAAAGTACGTGGAGATTGGATTGCCAACCGTCACATTGAGTGTCCACTTTGCAGAAACGCGTTCGCCTCGATGAACCCTTTGAATTGCCCGTTGACGCGAGGTTAATCGTCACAGCATTCGCGGGCTTTCTACACCCGATCGCCACGCCCTAAGGTGATCTCCTGGTCCAATAATGCCTGGGAGAGAAATTGAATTTGGGGCCATGCATGTCACACTTTGAAGTGAATCCCAACGATGTTGATCGTTCCAATTCAATCGTAAATCCGCACAGCACGTTTGAACCGAAACAGTCCGACGCTGCTCCTGATGGCCTGCGCTCGTTTCGCACCGCCGTCCTCCGGGGGCTAGGCGTAGTCGCCCCGCCGCTGCTTACGCTGGTGATCCTGCTGTGGATCGTGCGGTCGCTCGATTATTACCTCCTCGATCCGATTGTCGTCGGCGCTCGCAACCTCATCGCTTCCAGCGTCGCCGACGTACAAACTTCGCTGCCCCGCGCGGAGCCTACGGCCGCCGATCCGTCCGTTGTCATCGACGACAACAAGCTGTATCAGCGGCTGGCCAGCGGCGAGTACATCCCGCTCGACGTCTATCGCAAAGTTGAACTGCACTCCAGCCGGCCGCCGATCAACGCCAACCAGGCCTATCAGCAATGGGTCGATCTGACTTATCTGCGGCCGTGGATTGTCGTGCCGATTTTCGTCGTCGTTTTTTTTGGGTTGATGTACGTGCTGGGAAACCTGTTTGCCGCTGGGGTGGGTCGAGTGTTCTGGAATTGGTTCGAGCATGGCATTGGTCGACTGCCGATTGTGCGCAGCGTTTACAGTTCGACCAAGCAGGTCACCGACTATATCTTCAGCGATCGAGAATTAGATTTCACTCGCGTCGTTGCGGTGGAGTATCCCGCCCGCAGCATATGGTCGCTCGCCTTCGTCACGAGCGAAGGCATTGCCGACGTGCAGCGCGCAGCCGGCGAACCGATGCTGGCGATCATGGTTCCCACCAGTCCATTGCCGATTACCGGCTACACGATGCTGATCCCGCGCAGCGAAGTGCTGGATGTCAATATGAGCGTCGAGGAAGCCGTCGAATATCTGGTCAGGTGCGGCGTCGTCGTGCCGTCGCAGCAGTTAGAGCGTAAGGCAGAAAGCAGTTAACGCCGTGCAAGAGCCGGATCTGGCTGAACGATCCTCGTCAATCCATCCGCCGCTGCGCAGAAAAACAGCCCGTTTTGTTCTCGCAACAAAACGGGCTAGCGAGGGTCTCCGGTCGATTTTTTTACTCTGCTAACGGTAAAAATGAATTAACGGCCTACGATTGGTCGCCAGCCATCGTCGATCGGCTGCGGGGCAGGTTCGATGACGCGAGTGGCGCTCGCGGGCCTGACGATGTGGTGCTTGACAGGACCATCACCGAAGATGGCTGGCAGTATCGAAGCGGCCCGGTACAGCGGGCGTGCCGTCGTGCGATCTGGAGCGGCCGGAAGCAATGCCGGTGCATCGGGCGTGCCTCCGTGGTAGGGCGGGGCAGTTTGTAATCGACTAGCGTCAGGAATCGATCGAAACGACGATTGTGATCCGGTTCCCGTTGATGGCGGCGTCGTACCGTTATCAAACGTATTCGGCGGTTGCGAACTACCCGACGGCGACATGGGCGGCGTAGCCGGCGTCGGCACCTGTACTCCCGGCGATAGCAAGGGTTGTACGGTTGTTGGTTGACCGGTGATCGGTTGGCTGAAGATCGGTTGACCGGCAGCAGGCGCAGCTCCGTACAGCGGCGCACTGGCCGCCGGCGTTGCTGCGTAACCCGATGCGCAATTCGCGCACCCGCTGGGAGCAACGGCAATTGCCGGCGCTGCCGTGGTCAAAGCGGCCCCAGTGTAGTACGGCGAGTTATAAGCCGCACCCGTGCAAGTCGCGCAGGGCGACGCGGCAACCACGGGGGACACCACCGGCCGATAGCTGGTGTACGGCACCATCACTTGACGGCGCACATAAGTCGTCACCGGCCGCATCACTGTTTGCGGGCAACCGGTGCATGGATCGCAAACAGTTTCCGGCCGACAACTCGTGCAAGGCACGCAAGTCTCCACGGCGCGATAGCACGTTTGCGGTACGTAATTGACCTGCTGTGGACACACGGCACAGGCCGGCGCGGCAGGAGCGATCGCGGGCGGCGGGCAATACGTCGCCGGTGGCTTGGGCTTGCAGCAACTGAAGCAGTGCGTCAGCCAGCAGGCCTGGCTGGTTGCTGGAGCCAATGTTGCCCAGACGCAATAAACCGCCAACACTCCGCGGACCAATGACTTGTACATCGTTTCACTCCGAAAATCAAAATCTTGGCTCTACTCTTCTAGTTAAATCTGTGGGTCGTCGGACTGTCAATTACCAAACTTGAATCTTGTTTCAATTGGAAAAACTTTAGTGCTGCGCGACGAAGCGCACTTGCACAAATTGTGCCGGTGTCGATCCTTGTACTTCTCGTTGAAACGAAGGGCACACCGAACCATCCTGCGCGCATTGTTCGCGCCCGGCATGTGCCCAAGCATAGGTTAGAAAAGCGCGTACGAATGCAGTTTTGCAACACGTAGAGCTGTAGAAAGTAGCGATCCGTGGACGTTTGTAATTTTTACAACCGCTACCCGCGGAATAATCGTCAGCATCACGCAGCGAATTCCTACTCGGCCACGGCGAAAACCGTTGCAAATCGGCGACTCGCCGCACTCGACCGGATCGACATAATCGCGCTAATTCGAGGCAAAACGGAAATGACGAGCTATTGGAATCTGTATTACTCCAACTTCAGTTTGGCCTTTGCTCCATTTCTCTACGTTTCCCGATCACCGAAGCCGCTCCTGACCGCTGCCGCTCGACGAGATCGTAGAGCGTGAACAACGCTTCGCGCAAGTTTTCTGGATGGTCCTGATAGGCGTGCGCGATATCTTCTGGGCTAAGGGGCGACGCTTGCGATGCTAGCAGTCTCTCGACCAATTGCTGAAAAACTTCGAAGGTCGGCTCGATGCGAATTAATTCGGGTAAGCGGAAACCTACCGGCAATGTATGCGTCGTGGCCAGCAGCCCCCAACCGCTTCGACTGAGTACAAGGTTGAGCTTCCACCGCGTCCAGCGGCCAAGTTGCTCGTAACCATCGACGACGACGACGCCCGGTTGCCGCGCTGAATTGGGGCTAACAAAGTCGGCTGGCAACCGCCGCTCGCCATCGTGCAGGGCGACTTTTTGCACAAGTCGACCGGCCTGCTCGATCGCGGGGATCAAGGTTTCCAACAACGTCGATTTGCCGCTGCCATGCGGACCGACGATCGCCCCGCGCCAAGCCTGCCGCTGTAGTTGCTGGATCAGTGATTCGGCCGTGACGTCTTGGGAGAAAATAAACGGCACGCGGCCCGGGCGAACAAATCGCGTCGAGAAGGGATTGGGCATACGAAGCACGCGGACGGTCGAATTACTCGATTGCGACGGTGCCGCCGCGCGAACTTGTTGCGGCCAGCACCTCGTCGCCCACAGGCACGTCGCCCAATTGAAACGCTTTCTCGAACACAAAATTGCGGCCCGAATTTAAGAACGCTCGGACGCGGACGCACCAGCAGATTTTTACCAGCACGCCTTCGTAGCTGAGCGGGCTTCTCGGCAGCACGGTCTGAAAGCGCCGCAGTTCGCTCAAGTCCATCTCTGGTAGGTCGCCGGCCGACAATCGCTCGAAGTAATGCACCGCCAGGTCTTCGTCCCCCTTGCCTTCGGTGAACCACAGCACGGAAATCTCGACTGCCTTGATCTCGCCCGCCTCGACCGCATCGATTTGATACGCTCCGGCCAACACATCGCCCGGACGAAAGTGTTGCTCGCGCCCCTGCGAAGCGGGCCCGTCGAGTTCAATACTGATGAGCGGTTGGCGAAGCATGAGGGGCAGATCGCCTGGTGGTCTGGCGCTTGGTGATCTGGTGAATTCGGCAGCAGCCATCAACCTACCAGATGCCGGACGCCGGACGCCAGATGCTTCGACTTTTACGCCGTATCCAACAATTTGACATTGGGAGCGATCTCGCCAACTTGCTCTTCCAAGTAGCGGATAATTTGACCCGCCGTCTTGAGCCGCAGGGCTTGCTCGACGATTTGCTCGGCTTTGGCTTTCGTCAGGCGGCAAATCAACTCCTTGATGGTCGGGACAAACGCTGGACTCATGCTGAAGCTGCGCAGGCCCATGCCGAACAGCACCGCTACTGCGCGGGGCCGCCCGGCCATTTCGCCGCACAGGGTAATCGGCTTGCCGGCTCGATTGCAGGCGGCGATCGTCGTCGCCAGCACGCGCAGCACTGCTGGGCTGAGCGGCTGACACAGGTGGCTGACGCGCGGATTGTCGCGGTCGGCGGCCATCAGGTACTGCACCAGATCGTTCGAGCCGATCGAGACAAAATCGACGACATCGAGCAGCGAGTCGATCATTACAGCTGCCGCCGGCACTTCGATCATCACTCCGATCGGAACATTGCCGTAGGCCATGCCCTGCTGCTTCAATTCCCGTGTTGCGCGATTGACCATGCCGCGCACTTTACGGATTTCTTCCAGCGTCGTAATCATCGGAAACATCAGCCGCACGTGCCGATTCGATCCGGCTGCGGCACGCAGCACGGCGCGAATCTGCGTGGCAAAGAATTCTGGATGCTCAAACGACAGACGAATCGAGCGCCAGCCCAAAAATGGATTGGCCTCGCGCGTGTGGCCGAGATAGGGAATTGTCTTATCGCCGCCTAAGTCGAGTGTGCGGAAAGTGATTCGCCGATGGGGGCTGGCGTCGATCGTCTGGCGGTAAACGACGACCTGCTCCTCCTCGTCCGGCACATCCGGATGTGTGAGAAAGATATATTCGGTGCGAAACAGCCCCACGCCGGATGCGCCCATGGCCGCCGCCGCCCGCGCATCGGACACGTTGTTGATGTTGGCTAAAAGTTCGACCTCGATGCCGTCGGCCGAGACGGCTGGTTGGTTGCGATTTGCCGCCAATTGATCCTTCAGATCGAAGAACTCGCGCTGTAGCTTGCGATAGGCGGCCAGCGCTTCTGGGTCGGGGTTGATGATCACGTGGCCCTCACGGCCATCGACCACGATCGTATCGCCGGTCTTGACTTGCTTCAACAAGCCGCGGACCCCGGAAACCGCCGGAATGCCCCGACTGCGCGCCATAATAGCCGCATGGCTCGTCTGACCGCCCGCTTGCGTGGCGATGCCGCGAACTTCGCGATGGCCCAGCATCACAACTTGCGAGGGGAGCAATTCGTCGGCCACGACAATCAACGGATCGGGCAACGGCGTGCTGTCGGGCATGAGCACTTCCGACAAATGGCCGCTGAGTCGCACGACCACGTCGCGCAGATCGGCCAGCCGCTCTTTCAGATACTCGTCCTTGGTGCGTGCAAACAAGCTCGTATATTCGTTCAGCACCGCGCTGAGCGCCGCGGTCGCCGATTGACGCTCGTCGACGATCCAGCGGCGGATTTTTTCGGTGAACGCCGGATCATGCACAATGGCTTCGTGTGCGGAAAAGATGGCGGCCTGCTCGGCGCCAACTTGACTGCTTACCTTGACGTGCAACGCCCGCAAATCGGCCGCCGTGGCATCGCGGGCTTGTTCATACCGGGCCAATTCGGGCAGCACCTCGGCATCGGCCAATCGGCGCGTGCTGGGGTTCACGAAAATCTCGTGAATACAATACGCCGTTCCTACGGCCACGCCCGGTGATACGCCAATGCCTTTCCGCATGAGGCAAATGTAGCACCCGCGGGAAGCGCGCCGCAATGAGCATCCTGCGGCAGTCGCATGGCCCGCCGATGGAGATCCGGCTCGATCACGAGGCTTTTTCCTACTCCGTTCAACCAGAAACGCCTGAACTTCGGCAGTCGGCAAGCCAATGTTGCCCGATTGCGCTGATTTTGAGAGTCAGGCAAGTGGTTCTTCGAAAGGGTCGATCCCCAGCGATTCGATTGGCTGCGACAACACGTCATTGGGGTCGCGCGCTTCGGCCGGCAGCTCATCGGCAGGTTGCACCACTACCATTGTGCCGCGGACTTCGATGACCCGCACAGGCTCTCCGGATTCAATCGCCATGCCCTGGCTGACAGCATCGACGACATGCCCATCGACTTCAACCGCCCCGCTGGGGAGCATCTTCGACTTGGCTCGACCGAGTTTGCCGACCAACCCGCGCAAGCGACGGCGCTGTTCGTCGTCCGGCATCACGTCTGCGGCAGTTGGGATGCTCGGCAGAAGCCGCTTTCCCATCGGCGTTTCCGGCAACAGACGGAAGCCGACGGCAATGGCCGACGGGACCGCGACGCAGGCAATCACCAGAAACATCAAGCCCGTCGCCGAACCGCCCTGGTTAAATGCCATGACGATCGCCGCGACGATTGATGAGAACGACAGAAACCCTAGGATACCCCCAGTGGGAATAAAGATTTCGGCCATGACCAGCAGCAGGCCAAAAAGCAGCAACAGAGTGGGCCAAAGAATCGGGGACATGCGGCCATTCTAGTCAAGGATCGGGGCGAGGATCGAGGGGCGAGAGATTCAATAACACCTGTTTCGGTGTCTCGCCTCTAATTTTTTGCCCCGCGACCCTCCTCTTGAATCTCCCGCACCACCACGCGACTTCCCGTGACTTCGACCACCTCGACCGCTGCGCCGCGGTCGATCGGCGCGCCGTCAGCGATGACGTCGACTAATTCGCTACCGATTTTAGCCTTCCCTGAAAGCACCAGACGCGTGGCGGCAATGCCGTGCTTTCCCAGCAAGTGTCGAAAATCCGCCAACGACTCGCGCAGCGAAAGCGCTTCGAGTTCTGCACCCGATAGCGGCGCTAGCAGCATGCGGTTCAATCCTGGCGTGTGCGGCAAAAACCGCCGCGCAGCCATCGCCACCGCGACAATGCCCACCGCGGAGCCGCCAAGCACGAGCATCGAGTTCCGCATCTGAGCCAATTGATAGGCATTGCCTGGAATCACAAAAGTCTGGCTCGCTAGCACCAGCGAAACGATCATCAAGACCCCGCCGCCAAGCCCAAACACGCCAAACCCCGGCAGCACCAACAGTTCGATGGCCAGACACAGCACGCCGGCCAGAAACAACATGATCTCCAACGCGTTCGCCGTTCCTTGAAGATACTGGGCCCAGAAATAGAGCAGGAATGCAACCAGCGCGATAAAGCTTCCCAGCCCGATGCCCGGCGTGTTGACTTCTAAATACAACCCGGCAAACCCCAGAATCAACAAAAAGACCCTCGCTTCGCCCGAGGCGAGTACCTGAATCAAGTAGTCGGCCCAGCCCGGCTCGACCAGCGCTAAGTTCCCTTGCAAGCCGTAAACATGTTTGAACTGGTTGAAATCCTGCACCAGTTTCCACGCGATGCCCTTCGCTTCCGCGTCGCGCCCCGATAGCGACAGCGGCCCGTTGGATTTGCTTACCAACGCGCCCTGCTTCCAAGATTCGGGATCGGGCTGCTCTTTCAACTCTTGTTCACAAAAGTACGCCACTAGACCCGTGCTGGGCTGCCGGTACTCATAGACTTTCAGATCCTTGTCGATCATGGCCGCTGGAAGCGACCAGTTTCGCGATTTGCTCTTCTTGACCAACTGTTGCAGCGGCATAATGGCTGCCGCCGCATCGTTGGGATTGAGTTCGGCGTTGCCCATGCCTCCGATGGTGGCCTCTGGGCGCATCACGATCTGGTCGCACGCCAGCGTGATCAATGCCGCATCGGCCCGCGCTTGATCGGGAATATAGGCCACAGTGCGAACCTTGGCGGGATCGCGATCGGCCAGGTAATTGGCCAACTGCATGCTGTCGTCGTATGAACCGCCGTCGCTGTCTACCCAGACAACCACCAAATTAACGTCGTTCTGGCTGATCTGATTCTCGATTTGCTTTTGAATGATTCGCACCCGCTCGCCGGTGATCGCTCCTTTCACATTCACTTGCACGGGACGCCAACCTCCCGCGATTGCCGAATCGTCCAGCAGCGCTTCCGGCGGCAGCTTGAGCGCACGGGCAAGCGATGCGCGATCGGCGGCCAGATAGTTGACGAAATTTAGCTCGCGCGCCTCCGACCCAGACAGCAGCAACGGCCGCGGTTTCAGCGGCTCAACTTTCTGCACAACGCTCCGCTGCTTCAACTCGGCAAGGCCGTCGGCCAGTACATATTCCGTTCCTTTTTCGGTTGTCACTTGTAGTACATGCAACTGGCCGTCAAGCATCGCCAGGGCAACAGGCGCTGGAATCGTGCCGCGCGCATCGGCCACTTCTTTGTAAACACTGCGAATCGCTGGCCCGATGACCGGCTCGTCGCATCCGGCCTCCCCGATTTCGGCATCGGCCGACATCACGATTTCTTCGCAAGCCATCGCCACCAGCACGGCATGTCCCTTGACCGTCTTGGGCACGTACGCGACGACTTGCACCCCGGCCAAATCGCGGCTGGAAAGGAACCGGGCGAGCGACATGGCTCGACTGAAATCGCTGCCGCGCCCCTCTTCAACTTGGCCCGGCATCAACTCGAGAACCAACACGGGGCGTTTTTGGCCAGGCTTCACGTCGCGCAGGATGCGCGTGACGGTACTGCGGACCTTGGTATCGATATTGCCCACGATCGGTAGGTCGATGCGGATGAGGTGTCCTTTGCCAGTCTGGTCGATTTCCTGGCGGGCGTCGGCAGGACGATCCGCAGCCGCAGCCGATGGATTTGCCGCTGGCTTAGAATCGGCGGCCGGCGCGGCAGCAT
>JADZDJ010000260.1 GCA_020851115.1 Pirellulales bacterium | reverse complement strand
GCGGCGCGATGATCGGGGCAAGCGGCAGGTGGTGTCCGCAATGGTTACCTGCCTGCGCGGGAGATTCTGACCGGAGCGGCCCGGCTGGAAGTCGAGCAACCGCGGGTCCGAGATCACTGCTCCGACAGCAAGATCGCGTCCACTTCTGCTCGTCGATCGTGCCGCCCTACTTGCGACGAACATAAAGCGCTGGATGAACTGATCCCTTGGCTGTATCTCAAAGGCGTCTCGACGGGCGACTTTCGCGAAGCGTTGCAGGCACTGGTGGGAGAAGAGGCTCCGGCGCTGAGCGCCAGCGTGATAGTGCGGCAGACCGGGCAGTGAAGCGCAGAGTACGACGAGTGGAGCCGCCGCGACGATCGGCGGTTCATGGACGCATTCAGTCGCGTCTGGCGTTCACCTTCGCCGCCTTATTTTGCGCCGCCTGCCAAGTCCGCCAGGCGACTTCGTCGAATTCAAAATTTTGCCTCGTGAGAGCCACAAGCGCATCAAGCACTTGCTGATTTTGAATGTCGCGTCTGACGATCCGCGCGCTGGAGCCCATCGACAGGCCGCCGGAGCCGTTTGAGCCAAATCCGGCGCTCATCGAATTTGGATTGGCGGATCCTGCTTGAAAGCTATGCGTCGTCACTAGCGAGTCGATCAGCGGCCGGACCACCGTTTTATCCCCCATTTTTCCCAGTGCCAACGCTGCACGATTCACCTTGGCATTGTCCCTGTTTCGTAAGAATGGCACGAACTTGGCCGTAATGTCGGGGTGCGGCTTCGCCGCCAGTTCGTCGACGCAACTGGCGCGAATCTCTGGATCGGCGTCCCCAAGCGCGTAATCGACCAAGCCATTGATCGCGACCGGCGAATAAATTCGTCCCAGCAACTGCACGACCAACGAGCGCAATTCGCGGTTGTTTTCGTTCTTCAGCACTTGCAACAGGGCCGGAACCGCGGCCGGATCATTGATCCCCCGGAGCGACTCTTCGGCCTCTTTGGCCCGGCCTGGATCATCGAGCCACTTCAGCCATTTGCGGACGTTGACAAACCACGTCCGCTCGGCCTGTTCGACCTCGCGGCGACTCTTCATCAATTCGATTTCCTGCGGCAGGCGCCAATCGCCGTCGTAGTACACATAGCCGTGTTCTTTGTGCCATTGGTCGCGGCGCATCCACTTGCCATCGAGAAAGCTGTATCCCAGCGCCATGCGAGCCTGCTTGTGGTCGGGATTCAGCTCGATGATCCGCTCCAAGGCCAAATTGCGCTGTTTGGCCAGCGAGTTTTTCAGACACCATTCGGCCAACTCCCACTGGCCGTCGATCGTGTCGGGAAAAGTCGGGCGGATGTTTTCGTACTCGGCCTCGGCCGGAGATTGCGGAACGATCTGCTTTAATTGTTCGCGGTCGAACGTGACGGTCGCGCCTTGATCCGTACGGACGATAAACTGCTTGCGCGGCGACTCGCCCGGGTTGACCAATTCGCCGCGCACTTGGCCGCCGTTTGCCAGCACATAAATATCCGCGCGCGCGAAACCAGCGGCCAAGGCACAGAGACCCGCAGTGAGCAGACGAACAAGATGACAGCATCGGTAACCCATGTAGAAGTTCCTAGTGTCGATAAGGCCGTTCACAAACTGGGGCACAAACCTGGCGGATGGCTGCCGTCTGTTATTAGTATAGTCGTTGGCCAAGGTCGAGGAAATCGTCGCAAATGGCGAACCTCGCACAGCGATTTGCTGGCTTTGGCGCGATCGCTGGGACGGCGGCTGAGGAGCCTGCAATCGGCCTGGCCGGTCCTGCAGCCCTTGGCAAGCCGCCTGATGTCGGCATGATATGCAGCCAGCGCAAGCTGGGGACTACAAGGTATACTCTGCATAGTCGCCGATGGCCGAATTTGAAATCCGAGCAATCGGGCAACCCCACTGCCGACTGAGAGTCGCTTGCCGCAGGTCGCCATCGACGGTACGCGATGATCCCCACATTCGATGCACTCAGCAGGACCGGCCGCGCAGGGGCCGAATCGTGAAACATTCTGTCGTGTCTTCAGTCGAGTCGACTATGATGAAATTTCTCGCCATCCTATTCTTGTTGCTCGCGGGGAAGATTGTTTTGGCCGACGATGCGGCCACGTTGCAACGACGGATTGATTCGCAAAGCTCGTTTACGATTCCGGCGGGCCGCCACGTTTTGGATCGACCGCTCTATGTGCGCAGCGGCAAGAAGCTATTTGCACATAAAGACGCTGTTCTCGTCGTCGAGAAAGGGGGAAATTATCCGGCCATCTACGTCCTCCATGCGCAAAATGTCGAGCTGAATCTGCCGCGAATCGAGCACGGCGGCGCGGAAACCGGCAACAGTACGATCATTTGCATCTTTCACAGCGAAAACGTGACACTCCATGGCGGTCAACTCATCGGAGGCTTCACGGCGATTTTTGGTTCCGCGAGCAAGAACATCCTCATCAACGGCACAGAAACTCGCCAATCGCTTACGAGTTACGGCAACGAATTTCAGGACTGTGAAAACATCTCGCTCATCGATTTCAAAGCGATTGGCCATCGCTGCGACGGCGTGCGGTTCTTAAAAAACAATCGCGGCGTACTCATCCGGGGAGGAGAGTATCGCAGCAATGGCTCCCGATTTCCCGCGGGGGGAGTGATCGGCGTTGGTATTCATCTCGGACAAAGCCAAAACGTGGTCCTAGAAGGGCGTCCGATTGTCGCCGGCAACCTCGGCAACGGCGTCTGCTGGAAAGCCAGCTACCCACCGGGCGAGTTCGGCACGATGAAGAACCTGACGATCGATGGCTTGGTGCTCGATGGCAACGGCGCCAATCAACTGGAGGTTCGCTGGAACTGGGATACTCCAGGGACGGTTCGGCCCCGAGGTTTTTCGGCTCGGAACGTCGTTGCCCGCAATGGACGCGAAAACGGCATGTATCTCGATTGCGACGGAATTGATGTGGCGGAATGCTGTTTCGTCGATTGCGATCGGCTGATCGTTGGCGCCGACAACGTCGTACGGCAGGCGGCCGCCGGAATTGGAATCGTCTATTCCCGCAATAAGCCGAATTGGCAACCAACCAACACCGACTTTGTGCGCTGCCCAAACAGCGTGGTGTTCTATCGAGTCGATCGCTGAGTCAGAAAAGCGACGGCTCACGTGCTTGTTGGCGTCGGCGAATTATCGCACGATGGTTGCGTCCTGCTCGCTCGATTTCACTGGGTTCTTGACGGGAGCGCTCGATTCGCTCGGCCGGCTGGCCAAGCGAGCGGATCGGCTCAGGTCGCCATAGAACAGCGTCGTTTCTTCAGCGGCGAGCTTCATGCCGATCGCTGGGCAATTTACTTCCGTGCGGAAGACATGGTTGCCGGCTTGTTCGGCTTTGGCTTGGATCTTCAGGACCACTTCAGCGCCCGGCGTAATCGACGCGATGGGTTTGAACACTACTTGGCCAGGCACTAGTTCGTGCAGCCCGCCTTCCGCCGACTGCGGCTCGATGCCGCCGGAGAAGAATCCGTGAACCGAGACGTTCTCGGCGGCTTTCGTGCCACGATTGCGGATTCGTATTTCATAAGGAACGCTTTCCCCGACGGGTACCGGCCCGCGCGGGTCGCTGACCTCTAGTTTCAAGTCGGCGAGTGCTTCGACATTGGTGCTCATGGCGGTGGTGTCGCTCAAATCGCTGGCCGCAAGCGCCACCACTTGCAAGCGGTTCGATCCGGGAGAATTCAAAATGCACTGCACTTCAAACTCTTGTTGGCCGCCGCTGCGCAGCGAAGGGATCGTCCAGACAACCTTGTGCTGCTCGGCCACGAATTGCCCGCCGTTGCTGGAAACGTACTTTGCGCCGGTCGGCAGCAGCGCAGCCACTTGAATGGCGTCTGCCGCCGCGTTGCCTGGGTTCTTCACGGTGACATGGAATTCGGCCGGCGTGCCGGCAAACGTCAATTCCGGTCCTTCAGTGGCAACTTTCAAGCCAGCGCGACGGACGAGAATCTGCTGAGCCGCTTCGGCGCGCAAGTTACCATCGGCGGTAGCCGTGCCTTTGATCGCCAGGGTTCCGGCTTGCCTTGCCGTTAGCTCGACTTCCACCAGCTTGTTTTCGCCGGCGGCGACGTTGCCGATTTCGTGCCGCGTCGGCGAGCCGGAGTTTCCATCGACGGGGGACAAGAACAGCACGACGTTTTCCGCGTCGCCGGTGCCGGGGTTCGAGATCGATAGCTTGTAAACCTTTGTCTCGCCATACAAGATTTCTTCCGCGCCGGCCACGGACATCGCCAGCTTTGGTTCTTTCACTTCCACCATCGCCTGCGAGACGACCGGAGAAAACGTCCATTGCACGGCCAGATCGAACGGCCGACTTTCGCGAGGTACAAGCCGCAACGAAAGTTGCTCTTTGCCGTTTTCTTCCAGCCTCGGGAGGTTCCAAGTGAGCGGCGCTTCGGACTTGTTGGCAACGGCTTGTGCCGCGCCACCGGTGGCGGTCGCGCCGACCACTTCGGTCCAAGGCGGAATGCGGATGGACACTTTCACATCTTGAGCAGCCGCATCGCCGGAATTGACGACAGAGACGACGTAAGTGGCTTCCTTGCCAATCGTAATACTGCGCGGGCCGGCAGTTTCTACGCTCAGTACCGGACTTTGCCGAGAAAATAGCAGATTCTTTTCCTGCTTCGTTGCTGCCGAGCGAACCGGAGCGCCTGCGGGAGAACGGATCGAATTTGACAAGACGCTCGCGCCCGATGTGCTCGACGTCGGCTGGCCGCTACTGGCAGTCGCTTCGATTGATGCAGAATCGCTTTCACGATCCTCACGCGGCAGGCCGGCAGCTTGACCAGTCGGCATGCGGCGCGATGAGGTTACAGGGCCGCCAACCGATGCCGGCGACCTCGGTCGTTCGCTTGCCGCGACGGGCGCGGCGACAGTCGCTTCGACGGCGATGGGTGGCGAAGTCACGGTTCTAGGCGCGGCTCGAAGGTCGGGCACAGTGGGTGGTGCAGGGGACGGAACGCCAAGGCCCGGCGCTGGAATCGTCGTTCCAGCGGTGGCTGGCCTTGGCGCGGCCATAGGCTGATCGACGAGCGGAGATTCGTTGGCCGTGAGCGGCGATGCGTTGCTGTCCTCTGGCGGCTTACTGCCGGCGAGTTTTCTCAGGATTGAAAACCGTTGCTGCAGTGATTTCAAGCCACTGCTGCTCGCCGGTGCGGCCGCGGTGTCGCTCGACGGAATCGACGTAACGGCAGGCTCCGCTGGCGAAGTGCTGGCCGTTGGAAAGATTTCTTGCACCTTGCTGTGAGTGCTGGCTGCTGGCTTTAGAACACTGAGCGGCGTGGAATCGTGCTCCGGCATTTCGCGCAACACTGAAGGCGAAAACGGCGAAGTTGTCGGCGGGGTCTGGGATGCAGCGTTCCCAACACGGGCCGATGAAGCATAGCGTGTGGCCCCTGCGCTCTTTCGAGCAGCGCTAAAGGAATCGTCGGCCGCTGCCAAGTGCTGAAAAAACAGGCCAAACACCATCATCAAGCTGCCGCGAAGTAAGCAAGCGCGCATTGCAATCCGTCCTGGACAAGAACTCCGTGGAAAAGTACTCCGTCGTTAGCGGCTTTATCGACCAAAACTTTAGGCAGAGATCAACCAAAGTCGGCCGACTGCCTGAAGTTTTTCGGTCAAGAAGAATGGGGCGACTGGGCCGACGGCGCGGCGGCGATAGCGGTGCTATCGCAATGTCTGTCCAAACTCGTTGGCAATTTTGGGGAATCGATTTCCCTCCGACAACGATTGGAACGTCGGTTTAGCGAATCCGCTCCAAATAATGCAAGAACTCCGTTTCGAGCGCCTGCAAGTTGTCGCCGAAGCAGGACTTGAATTCGTTGATTCGTTCGTCCGGTTCGTCGCTGGCCAGCGGCGGCTTTTCAGCGAGCAGTTCGAGGTAGTCTTGATACTGTTTTGGATGCTGGCGGATCAAAAAATAGTTCAACGCCCAGGCTTCGGCATAGGCATCGGCGGCCTGGCGGCCATCGCGGAACCGCCGATCGTCGGTGAGCAACGAGGCGAGCGAACCGGCAGGTCGGTTGACGCAAAACTGTCGAAATTGCGCCAGGCGCGGCCGATTTAATGCGCCGATCGTCCGCCAACCCTTGCCGCTGGTCAGATCGGGGGTTTCAAAGTATATCGCCAAGCCTTCGCAAACCCACAGTGGAATGTCGGCAAAGCGCTGTTGCAGTCCGCAATTGAAAGCAATTTGGTGCGTGGCCTCATGAATAATGGTGGCGACCATCGACTCGGCTTGCGGCCGCATGAGCATTTGATTGATTTGCGCGGTGCTTCCGCGCTTGTCATCGGGTCGGCGCAACGATTCGACGCCCGTCAAGTCGTACATCGTCACGCGATTCGATTTTAGGCTGTAGAAGCCGATAATGTTGGCCGCACCGTCTCCAACCTCATCCTGCGAATGTGCCGCATAGCGGTCGCGATCGGCAAAGATCACCACCACAAGTGGCATTTCCGGCTCGTGGAGATTGAATCCTCGCTGCGACCAGAAATTGGTAAACCCCTTGTATAATCGCTCGTATAGGCCGCCGCACCACTGGGCATATGCCCGCGATGTATTGTAACAGATCAAATAATGAGCCGTCGGGTGTGTTTCGAAGCCGGCGGGCAATTCGGCGAGCAATTTTTTTCCGATCGCCTCGGAAGAGAGCGGGGCAAATGGCCGATCATCCTTTCGGCGCTCGATTAGATCTTCCGCCGTGACCGGCCACAAGACGCCGTCGGCGGTCATCAGCATCACGCCGCCGTCTTTAGCCGATACGACAACCTTGCCTGTCAGCACTTGCTGCCGATCGCCATGCTTGATCGTTAATTGATCGAGGGCGATCGATTGGCACGGCAGCATCGCCATCCATACGACCAGCAGGACAAATTTCAAAGGCGTCGGAAGCATCTATTCATCATAGCTCGAAGCGCGAAAATTCCCTACAGCGAACCATCCCCCTCGCCGGTCGTTCACTTTTTTATACGCTGGGCGGGCAGCGACGCTGCATTGCGGTCGGCCATGAGTCATTGAAGCATCGGCTGGCGCTCCCCCTGCCGGTTTCTGGTAGAATCTTGACACGGTTCTGGCAGCCAACTGAAATAAAGTGCCGGCCACACGTGCGCGCCGAGCGCGGAGAATTCCATTCAGTCGAAATCAAGCACTTGCGACTAAGCACTCGAATACATCCAGTGGCGACCAACTCCGCCCCCCCGCTGCCGCAGCATTGGTTGATGCAAAGCCCGCCCGGCGTCGAGACGGTGCTTAGCGGCCGGCGTTATCTCTATTTTGCCGGCACCGGCTATTTGGGGTTGCAAAGCCATCCCGAAGTCATTGCCGCAGAGCGCGCCGCCGTTGACCTCTACGGCGTGCATACGGCAACGTCGCGCAGCGGCTATGGAACGGCGCCGCCACATGAGGAGGTCGAGCGACGCGTCGCGGAATTTCTCGGGGCGGAAGCGGCTCTGTATCTAGTCACCGGCTACGGTGTCAATTTCGCCATTGCCGCAGCGCTTTCGCCGCTGATCGATTTTGTTGTCATGGATGAAACGGCCCACGATTGCCTGCGCGAGGCCGCACGCTGGCTCGAACATCTGCAAGCGCCGCCGGTGAAATTTCGCCATCGCGACGTAAGTGACGCTGCGGAAAAGCTGCGTAAGCATTGCCGCGCCGGCTGGCGTCCGCTGCTGATGGCCGATGGTCTGTTTCCCATGAGCGGTTCGATATCTCCGCTGGCAGAATATATAGAGATCTTGTGCAACTACGATCGTTCGATGCTATTGGTCGATGACGCCCACGGAGTGGCTGCCATTGGCGAGAGCGGAAAAGGCAGCCTTGAAATTGCTGGAATTCCAGCGGCCGATATAAATGCCGATTTTGCTCGGCCAGTATCCACCGAGACACGAGTTTTCCGCTCGGCAACATTGAGCAAAGCGATCGGCGGCCTCGGCGGCGCACTGGCCGGCGATCTGGCATTGCTGCAACGGGTGCGCAGCAGCAGCGGCTGGTTTCGCGGCGCCAGCGCCCCGGCAGCCGCGGTTGCTGCCGCCACGGCAAAGGCTTTGGAGATCGTGCAAACTAGGCCGGAACTGCGGCGTAATTTGGCAGCCAACGTCCGGCATTTAAGAACGAGGCTGCGCGACTTGGGTTTGAACGTCGAAGACAGCCCATCGCCGGTGATCGGTCTTTCCTTGGGCACGGTGGAGCAAAATGAAAATATTCAGCGCCGCCTGCAAGCGGACGGAATCGCCATCAGTTTTTCACGGGAATATACTGGTTCTGGCCCAAATGGCATGTTGCGAATCGCCGTGTTTGCCACTCATACGCCCGAAATGATCGATCGGCTCATCTCGGCAATGCGCGACAGCTTGAAAGCGGAGTCGCTGGCATGAAACGAGCAAGCGTATTGAAAACGCCGATCTTGGTTTGACAACGAAACACAAGGCCCTGCAATCGATGAACGCACCATCAATACTTAGGATCGCCCCACTGATGTGTTTATTCGCCGCCACTTTGACGGTCGCACAAGCCGCCGACAAGCCGATGATTGAATCGGCGAAACAAAAGTTTGCCAAAATTGTCGCCGAGCAACTCGATCGAAATATCTCGCCGGGGTTCTCGGTCGCCTGGGTCGTCGATGGAAACACCGTCCATGTCGCCGGCTATGGCAAAGCCGATCTCGATCAGGGCACGCCAGCCAGCGGCGACACGATTTATCGTGCAGGCTCGATTTCCAAGCTTTTTAACGCGATCGGGGCGATGCAGTTGGTCGAGCAAGGAAAACTCGATTTGGATGCGCCGATCCAGCAGGCCTTGCCAGAATTCCGCATGGTCGTTCCGTTTGCCGATCCGGGAGCGATCACGATCCGTGAACTGCTCTGCCATCGTTCCGGCATGGTACGCGAAGCGCCCGTTGGCGGCTATCTCGATCCCAGCCAACCAACGGTAAAGGCCACGGTCGCTAGCGTCGCCGATTGCGTTCTGGTCAACAATCCGCCCAACCCGAAGCCGCGATACTCGAATGTCGGCCCGACGATCGTCGGTCGGGCCGTCGAAGTGCAAACTGGCATCCCCTTCTCGGAATATCAACAGCAGCAAGTCCTCGAACCGCTGGGGATGACAAGCTCGGTCTGGCTGATGAACGACAAGCTGCGGCCGCGATTGGCGAAGGCAAAAATGCGGGTCGCCCGGGCCGACGGAACCTTCACCATCCAAAATGCACCGCAGTTTGAACTGGGCACGACTCCGGCGGGAAATCTTTATACCACCGCAAGCGACCTGGCGAAGTTCGCGGCCTTCCTGATGAGCGGCGACGACGGCAGCCGACTTTCGCCTCCGATCATCACGTTCGAAACACTCAAGGAAATGAGCACGCCGCAGTTGACGAAAGACTCGACGAGCTTCGGCTTGGGCTTTTTTGCCGGGGAATATCGCAACCATAAGACGCTGCAACATTCGGGGGCGGTCTACGGCTTTTCGACATTGCTGTGCGTGTTGCCACGGGAGAACATCGGCATTGCCGTGTTGTCGAACAGCGATATTTCCAGCGGCCCAGTCCGGCGTCTGGCCGATGCGTCGCTCGATTTACTACTCGAAGCCGTGAAGGGCGAAGCGATTCCTCCGTCGGAAAAGCCGATCGAAGTGTCGGCCGACGATTTGGAAAAATTTGTCGGCGAATTCGAATCCCAAAGCTACTGGTGCAAGCTCGCTGTCGTCGATGGCAAGCTGATGGCGAATCTTTCTACGCAACCACTCGATCTAACCCCAGTCAGCAAGCTGAAGTTTTTGGCCGAGGGGCGCATCATGACGCGCGGACCGTTTGAATTTGCCGAGGACGAAGACGGCAGGGTCACCGGTTTCCAGGCTGTCATGCAAAAATTCACTCGCGTCAATCCGAAGCTGGTGCAGCCGGCGCCCGAGCATTGGCAGCAGTTCGTCGGGGCCTATGGCTCCGATTTTATCCCACTGGTGATCAGTATCCGCAACGGCCACTTGTACGCGCTGGCGGAAAACGAGTACGACTATCGCTTGGAACCAATCAACCGCGTTACCTTCCGATCGCCGCCAGGCATGTACGACGAAGAATGCATCGTTTTTCAGACGACGCCCGACGGCAAACCCGTCGGAGCGATCATGTTCAACATGTATTTGCCGCGGCGGGTGAAATAATTTCAAATTTCGAACGCTCGCGGTGGGCGCAACGCCGCTTTCAGCGTTTTCCAGCCATTGCAGTTCCGCGATGACTACCGGCGACTAGGCCACCGGTTGCTGCATGCGATCGAGCATTTCTCGGAGAACGGCGTCGTCGAACTCTTCCCCAGGCTGGGGCGATTGAGTGAGCACCCACGGGCCATCTTTCGTCAGGGCCACGGTATGCTCGAAATGGGCGCTGTACTGCCCATCGTTGGTCACTTGGGTCCAGTGGTCTGCCAAGGTTTTGGTGCGCTTCGTGCCCATGTTGACCATCGGTTCGACGGCAATTACCAGTCCTGGTTCTAAGCGAAAATCGTGGTTTTTTTTCATCTGCGGGCTGACGAAATTCGGCACTTGCGGCTCTTCGTGCATGTCGCGTCCGATGCCGTGTCCGACAAAGTTTTCGACGACCGAAAAGCCATGATCGCGCACATAGGCGCCCATTTCGCAGGCCACTTCGCTCCACCGCGACTTCACGGCCATCAGTTCGATCGCCAGTTCTAGCACCGAACTGGTGACATCGAGCAGTCGCTGCACTTCCGGGGTCACGCGGCCGACCGCGTGAGTGTAGGCCGAATCGCCACACCAACCATTGACTTTGCAGCCGGTATCGAGACTGACGATATCGCCTTCCTTCAGCCGACGCCGGCCAGGAATGCCATGCACAACTTCATCGTTGACTGAAATGCAGGTGGAAGCCGGAAAGGGCACGACACCTGGAACTCCCTTAAAGAGTGGTATGGCATCGTGCCGGCACAGATATTCATCAATGCCGGCGTCAATTTCAGCGGTGGTTATCCCAGGTCGGACGAGGGCTTTGGCGACTCGATGGGCGGCCCAAACGACCAACCCCGACTTGCGCATTTGCGCCAGTTCGCGAGGAGAACGAAGATTGATGCAGGTAGGAGCTTTCGCCACAGGTGGAATCGGTGTTAACGGTGGGTGGTAACGATGCACGACCAGACGCTTGCCAGGAGCGAGAGTGCGTGGTTGATCGGTCATCGAGGGAAATTGTCGGTGATGTTGGTTGATGTTAAATTTTAGGCGATGAACCGCTGACGTGCCAATCAACCGATTCGCCGTATTCCGCGGAATTCAGCATCTGGCACTGCTTCGCCAGATCCTACGCCAGACCGCGCCGTCTGGCTATGGGCGATGGCAACTGAGTTGTTCGACGACGAGGTTGAGCCGCGTTGACACTTCGTCGATTGTCCCCAGACCATCGATCGAGTGCAATAACTTGCGGTTTCGATAGTAATCGAGCAGCGGTTCGGTTTGACGGCGATAAGCGGCCATCCGCTCGCGAATGACTTGGGGCTGGTCGTCGCTGCGACCGCGTTTCTTGAGCCGCTCGACGATTTCATCTTCGTCAACCTGCATTTCAATGACGCCGTCGAGCGGTGTGACTTGCCGCTGCAAATATTTGCCGAGCGCTTCGGCTTGCGGCACGGTTCTCGGGAATCCATCCAATAGGCAGCCGCTGGCGCAATCGGGTTGGCCGAGCCGGCGCTCGGCGATTTGCAGAACCATGTCGTCGGGGACAAGTTGGCCGGCATCGATGAGCTGTTTCGCCGATTTACCCAGCGGCGTGACCGATTGAATTGCGCGGCGGAGCATTTCGCCGGTCGATAGATGCGGCACGCGAAGATGCGCGGCAAGGATTTGAGCCTGCGTTCCTTTTCCGGCTCCTGGCGGCCCGATAAGAATGATACGCATGAGAGGATAATCTGCAGCCCGAAGCGGGACATTCAAGATTCATCGACGGCTGCCGAAGTCCGAATATTTGGCTCGGCTGCTCGAGTTTTGATCATTTCAATTTTTTGGAATATTGAATTTGCTTCGATTATGGTGCTGCGCCGTTCGAATATTAATCGGATTGCAGCGCGCCTCCTGCGTCATCACTCTAATAATCCCTTGTAATTCCTCATTACCAAATGGCTATCGATTTTCTGCACTAGATCGAATGCCACGCTGACGGCGATGAGTAGCCCCGTTCCACCGAAGAAGCTGGCAACGTTGGGCTGGACATCCAACGCCGAACTGATAATCGTGGGAGTAATCGCCACCAGCGCCAAAAACCCGGCGCCGACGTAGGTGATGCGGGTCATGACTCGTTCCAAGTAGTCGGCCGTGCGTTTGCCGGGCCGGTAGCCTGGAATGAACGTTCCCATGTTCTTGAAATTGTCGGATATATCCTTCGGGTTGAAAGTAATCGCCGTCCAAAAATAGCAGAAGAAATAAATCAGCAGCACGAACAAGACGTTGTAGATGAACGACGTGCCACGCTGGAAGGCGTCGTTCAAGTTCTGCCAGAAGCTGCCGTATTTGGACAATTGACCGAAAATGAAATTGGGGAAAATCAGCAAGCTGCTGGCGAAAATGATCGGCATGACGCCCGACTGATTAACTTTTAGGGGCAAGTAATTACGTGGGCCGCCCCCCATCACACGCCTGCCGCGGACGTGTTTTGCGCTTTGCATGGGAATGCGGCGCTGGCCTTGGTCCATGAACACAACACCGGCAATGACCGCGACAAACAAAATGGCCAGCACGATCCAGATTTCGATGCCATGCTTGCCGCCACTCGAGCCGAGTTCCGGCTGGGTATTTTCGAGAAGCTGATACGCCGCGCCTGGCATCCCCGCGAGAATTCCCGCCATGATTAGCAAGCTGATGCCGTTGCCAATGCCAAATTCGTCGATCTGCTCACCCAGCCACATCAAAAAGACAGTGCCGGCGGTCATCGTCATCACGGCGACAATTTGCCAGAAGAAAAAGATGCTGCCCGAAGTTTGATTGACGAACGAAGGGTGAATCATCCCGAGACTATGCATCCACTTCAAAAAGAACCAGCTTTGGCCGATGCAAATGAAGACCGTCGCATAGCGAGTATATTCGTTGATTTTCTTGCGTCCGCTTTCCCCTTCCTTTTGCAACCGTTCAAGCGGACCCCAAACGCTGCCCAGCAACTGAAAGATGATCGACGCCGAGATATACGGCATGATCCCCAAACCAAAAATGGTCGCCTTGTTTAGCTGAGTTGCCGAGAAAATAGCGACTTGAGCGAACAGCGCCGCCAATCCGCCTCCCTGGGTGGCCGCCTGCATCTTGTCCTGATCGACCATCGGCAAGGGCACTTGCCAGCCAATGCGATAGACCGCCAGCAAACCGGCAGTGAACAAGATTTTCCACCGCAGCTCAGGAATTGTGAAAATGATCCGAATTTTTTCCCACATGACATCGCTCCGTCGCTGGGATAGGGTTCAGGGCTCAGGGGAGAAACGGTAGAGTAGCGTAAATTTCCAGGGCCGCCAGGCAACGGATTGGCCCGCGGCATCAGCCTAGGAGAATTGCCAAAGTTACTGCCCCCTAAACGCAAAAACCCTCTCAGCTTACACTTTCGCCTTCGCCCGCGGTTTCTTACGTTCCACTGGTTTAGGTCCGGGAATCGTCACGGCCTCCCCGCCAGCCTTCTGGATTTTTTCGAGCGCCGATTGGCTGAACTTGTGGGCCGTGATTTTCAATTTTTTCTTGAGTTCGCCTTCGCCAAGCACCTTCAGGGCATCGCAGGGGCGCTTGCACAGGCCGACGGCCTTCAGCGACTGGAGCGTGACTTCGTCGCCGGAATTGAACTTGGTCTGCAATTCTCCGACATTGACAATTGCGAAATTCGTTCCCCACGGATTGTTGAATCCGCGTTTGGGAATCCGGCGGATGAGCGGCATCCGCGCTCCCTCGAAAACGCTGGGAGCAGCCCAACCTGCTAATTGGCCCTGTCCCTTATGGCCGCGGCCGGACGTTTTGCCTTTGCCGGAACCTGGGCCGCGACCGATCCGCATTCGCTTCTTGTTCTTTTGGACACCGCGATGGACGTCGTTGATGTTCATTGCAGAGGCACTCCTCGCAGACGCTCGATTTCGGGCTGCATCCGCAACTGCGTGAGAGCGTCGATAGTGGCTTTGGCCACATTGATGGGGTTCGTCGATCCGTAAACTTTCGTGAGCACATCGTGAATGCCAGCCGCTTCGCAGACGGCGCGAACTGCCGCACCGGCAATGACCCCCGTCCCGGGACTGGCAGGAAGCAATACCACGTCCGAAGCGCCAAAATGTCCCAACACGGGATGCGAGATAGTGCTGCCATCGAGCGGCACGTCCACCATGCTGCGCTCCGCGTCTTTGCCGGCTTTTTCGACGGCCGGCGGAACTTCATTCGCCTTGGCGTAGCCCCAGCCAACGCGCCCGCGGCCGTTGCCAACCACGACGAAGCCGTTGAAGCTGAAGCGGCGTCCACCTTTCACTACCGCGGCGCAGCGGCGAATCTTGATGATCTTTTCGATCAGGTCGCCCGATCGGGAATTGTCTCGATTGTTTTCTGGAGGCACGATGGTCTCGGCTGTCTTGGTAATTAGGGCCGACAATCCGAAATTTGGATTTCAGATTTGAATGGTTCGATATGAAATTTTCGTGAGTAATATCCGGTGCAAATTCAGATTAGAAACTCAATCCTGCTTCACGCGCTGCATCGGCAAGCGCCGCCACGCGGCCGTGATATTTCGCGCCACCGCGATCGAAGCACACTTGTTTGATACCAGCGGCAATCGCCCGTTGGGCAACGATTTTTCCTACCGCGGCCGCCGCCGCCTTATTGCCGCCGTATTTCATTTCACCCCTGAGCGACGGTTCGGTCGTTGCCGCCGCGGCCAGCGTACAACCGCGAGAGTCGTCGATCAACTGGGCATAGGTGTGCTTTAGGCTGCGTTTGACGCACAACCGCGGCCGCTCGGCGGTGCCGCGGGTACGCTTGCGCACACGCCAAGCTCGGCGTTGACGCTGAGTGTAATTGCGTTTTTCGTGGTTCATGGCGCGGAGATCCTGAAAGTTACTTCGTCACGGCTTTGCCGGCCTTGCGCCGGACTTGCTCGCCGTCGTAGCGAATTCCCTTGCCCTTGTAAGGCTCCGGCTTACGGACGGCTCGTACTTCGGCAGCAAACTGGCCGACCTTTTGTTTGTCGACGCCCTTGATGACAATGTGCGTTTGATCGGGGCAAGTGACCGTCAACCCCGATGGGATCGGCAACTGAACTTCGTTCGCATAGCCGACGCGGAGTTGCAGATTGTTTTTCTGAACGGCCGCCAAGTAGCCCACGCCGACCACTTCTAGTTTTTTCTCATATCCCTTGGTGACGCCTTCGATCATGTTGCGGACCAAGGCTCGGGTCAGGCCGTGGACGGCCTTTGCTTGGCGCGAATCTCCGTCGCGAGTAACCACGATCCGCTTGGCTGCTTCTTCGAACTTTACCGCGACAATGGGCAACAGCGATTGCTGCAACTTGCCCAGTGGACCCTCGACAGCCACTTGGCTCGTGGTCACAGCCACCTTGACGCCGGCAGGCACAGGAACGGGGATTTTTCCAATACGAGACATGGTTGGTGAGTATGTTGTCGCTGATTCGCTGGTTGTCGACCGTCGCCTTTTTCGTTGTCCCTATTCGTGGGCAACTGACCACTTACAAATTACCACAGTTCGCACAGCACTTCTCCGCCGATCATGCGCTGCCGAGCCTCGCGGTCGCTGACGACGCCGCGACTGGTGCTGAGAATGCTGATTCCCAGTCCGTTCAACACCGGCTTGAGCTTTGCCGCTCCGGAATAAACTCGCCGACCTGGCTTGCTGACGCGTTTAATGTGGCGAATCACCTGTTCACCGTTGGGGCCATATTTCAAATCGATGCGCAAATGGCCAACCGGCTCGCCGGCGACTTCTTTCCAATCCCATATGTAGCCTTCGCGCTTGAGCACTTCCGCCAAGCCGCGTTTGACTTTGGACGAGGGCATATCGACCGTCGGCCGCTCGACGCGAATGGCGTTGCGGATGCGGGTTAGCATGTCGGCAATCGGATCGGTCATCATGGGTGTACTTTATCCACGTTATTCGTGGTCTCCCTTACCAACTGGCCTTTCTTACGCCTGGAATCACACCTTGGTCCGCCATCTTTCGAAAGCAAATGCGACACAAGCCGAACTTGCGATACACCGCACGCGGCCGGCCACACAATTGGCAACGACGCCGCAGCTTGGTGCTGAACTTGGGTTTTTGCTTGGCCTTGGCGATTTTTGCAGTACTTGCCATGGAGCTTCGGATCGGGTTCAGGGTTCAGGACTTGATCCCCAATTCTGGTGGGGGTGAGTTATGCGGCACCTTTGCGAGTATCTTTTGAATCATCGGCCTTGAACGGCAAGCCCATTGCTCGCAGCAGTTCGCGCGATTCGTCGTTGCTCCCGCCGGAAATCACGATGGTGACATTCATTCCTTGGACCTTCGTGAATTTGTCTGGGTTCAATTCGGGAAACACCAATTGTTCGGAAAGCCCCAGACTGTAGTTGCCGCGGCCATCAAACGAGTTTGCATCGAGACCGCGAAAGTCGCGCACGCGCGGTAGAGCGAGCGAAACGAGCCGATCGAGGAACTCGTACATTCGAGTGCCGCGTAGCGTCACCTTGCAACCAATGGGCAACCCTTCGCGAAGCTTGAAGCCAGAAATCGCCTTGCGAGCCGAAGTGACCAGCGGCTTCTGACCGGTAATTTGTGTTAGGGCCGCCACCGCGTCGTCCAAGTTCTTCTTTTCGGCCACAGCGCTTCCGACGCCCATGTTCACCACAATTTTTTGCAGCCGAGGCAAAGCCATCGGGTTGGTGCGGCCAAGTTTCTTTGCCAGCGCCGGCAGTACTTCCTTGTGGTATCGTTCCTGCAGCCGCGGCGTGGGGGCCGGTCCGCTTGGAGCGGCGTCGTCGGCAACGGCTTTCTTATCTTTCTTGGCCATGACTGTCTTGCGGGGCTGAACGTTGTCTTGACGACCACCCGTCTCACGGGCAGCCGTGGTGTTTTACTTTTTCGCGTCGGCTTTACGGGGTTTGGTAATCGTGCCGAGCGATGCGCCGCTACGCTTGGCATAGCGCTCTTTCGTGCCATCGGCCAGCAGGCGCACCCCGACGCGCGTCGGCCGGTCGCTGCTGGGATCGAGCAGCGTCACATTGGAAATGTCGATCGGCATCTCTTTCGACAATCTGCCGCCTTGCGGGTTTTTTTGCGTGCGGCGCATGTGCCGATAGACACGGTTGACCCCCTCGACGACCACTTTACCTTGGTCCTCAAGTACCTTCAGCACTTTGCCTCGCGCGCCGCGATCGTCGCCGGCCGTCACAAGTACGATGTCGTTGGTTCGGATGCGCATGATTCTTAGTGATCGGTGGCTAGTGGGTAACTACTTTCTTCAACTGACCATCGACCTCGGAGGATTCGTGACGGTTCACTCACACTACTTCGCTCGCCAGGCTCACAATTTTCATAAAATTTCGCTCCCGCAGTTCGCGAGCGACGGCACCGAAAATGCGCGTGCCGCGAGGGTTCAATTCATTATCGATCAGCACGATGGCGTTGCTGTCGAATCGCACATAACTGCCGTCCGTTCGTCGTGTCGGCCGCTTGCAGCGGACGATCACTCCCTTCACTACGGCTTTTTTCTTGATGTCGCTGCCGGCGATCACGCTCTTCACGCTGCAGACCACCACATCTCCCAGACCGGCGTAGCGCTTGCGGCTGCCGCCTAGCACCTTGAAGCACATCACTTCTTTGGCGCCGGTGTTGTCGGCTACGTTAAGCCGAGTTTGCATCTGGATCATGGCGATGGCGGAGTGGCTGGTGTCGGGTGATTTGGTGGTCTAGTGACTGAAAAAGAATCGGCTACTGAACCGTGGCTTCTTCCTCGAGTTTTGCGGCAGCTCGCATGGCGGCGATATCGACGGCTTGGCTCTTGGCGACGACGCGCACCAGTTCCCAGCGCTTCAGCCGAGAGCGGGGCGGGCATTCGCGGATCTCTACCGTATCGCCTTGATGCGATTCGTTGTTCTCATCGTGAACGTGGCACACCGTCTTGCGGCGCAAGATCTTGCCGTACTTGGCGTGCCGCACAAGCCGCGGAATCTCCACGCGGCGAGTCTTAGCCGCCTTGTCGCTGGTAACGGTACCGATTTCCAATCTCTTAGGCATTGCTCAACTTCCTCTTCCCGTTGTGGGAGAGGCTGGGGTGAGAGGGAATTATGATGATTTGGCCGCCGCGATGCGGGCCCGTTCGTTCAAAATCGTTTGGCACCTGGCAATCAACCGACGGGCCTTTTTCTTTTCCGTGGGCACATCCAGCCGCTCCGTCTGCGCTTTGATGCGGAGGCGAAATAGATTTTCGGCGGCGTCTTTCCACGTCAAGTGGATTTGCTCGTCGCTCATTTCGCGAACTTCGGATGCTTTGGACATTGCCGTTTCCCGATCTCAAGTCTTCAATCTCAAATCACGATTTTGAAATTTACGAATTTGAAATTCACCAGTTCTATTAAATCGACCGCCGCTTCAAAAACCGAACTCGCATCGGCATCTTGTGAGCCAATCGCGCCAAACACATGCGTGCCGCTTCTTCCGAGACGCCGCCAATTTCAAACAACACCGTACCCGGCTTAATCACTGCCGCCCAAAACTCCGGCTCTCCTTTGCCTTTTCCCATACGTGTTTCCAAGGGAATCGAGGTGACCGACTTGTGCGGAAACACGCGCACGTACAAGCGGCCCTCGTTGCGCAGGTACTGCGACGCAGCGACACGCCCGGCCTCGATGGTTGCCGCGGGCAGCCATCCGCCTTGGGTCGCCTGAAGGCCGAAATCGCCGAAGACAACGCGGTTGCCCCGCGTTGCTTCACCTTTTATACGCCCTCTTTGGCTTTTTCGGAACTTGACCCTCTTGGGCATCATCGCCATTGGCGCTGTCCTCGTACATACCTTGGTTAATCCACACTTGAACGCCGATATGACCTTGCGGCGTCTTGGCTTCCGTGAAGCCGTAATCGATCTTTGCTCGCAGCGTCGATAGCGGCATCGAGCCGGCAATCGACTTTTCGCGGCGAGCCATTTCCGAGCCGCCCAAGCGGCCCGCCAACTGAATTTTAATTCCCTTGGCCCCCGCCTCCATCGAGGTTTCAATCGCGCGCTTCATCGTGCGACGGAAACTCGCCCGCTTGCCCAATTGTTCGGCAATATCTTCCGCAACCAACTGCGCAAAAATTTCGGGTCGGTTGATCTCCTCGATCTTAATATTCACCCGCCGGCCAATCAGGTTCTGTAGTTCGTTTTGCAGCGTCTCCACTTCCTGCCCTTTGCGACCGATGATGACTCCAGGCCGGGCCGTGTGCAGGAGAATCTTGACTTCGTCGCGAGTGCGTTCGATTTCAACCTTTGGAATCGCGGCAAATTGATACTTTTTCTTGATAAACTGTCGGACCTTGTGGTCTTCCAGCAGCAAGTCGCGGAACTCCTGCTTCGAGGCATACCAACGGCTTTTCCAGCCCTCCATAATGCCTACGCGAAATGCGACTGGATTGACTTTTTGACCCATGCGAACCTCGTTGCAGTATCGCTCCTGCTATCCTTACGTCAACTCGACGGAAATATGTGAAAACCGCTTGCGAATCATAAACGCCATGCCGCGCGCTCGGGGGCGAACGCGTTTGAACATTGGTCCGCCATCGATGCGACAATCGCTGACGACCAAATTGCCGATGTCTTGGGCACGCTGGTCCTCCGCATTGCCAACCGCGCTCATAATCACTTTTTCAAGCATCCGCGCGCCGCGATGGGGCATGTAGCGTAGCAATTCCAGCGCTTCGTCGGCATACTTTCCCCGCACCAAATCGGCCAAGGGGCGCACCTTGCGAGCGCTGATCCGGGCAAAACGATGAGTTGCTTTGTAGGCCATAATGACGACTCGCATTGCTGACTGACGACTAAACTCTGAATATCGGGAATGTCAAATCTCAAATCGACTAGCCTGCCGCTGGCGCTCCGGCGGCAGCCGCTTCCTTTTTGGCCTTGCCGCCGTGACCGCGGAAGGTTCGCGTCGGTGAGAACTCGCCTAGGCGGTGCCCCACCATGTCTTCGGTGACAAATACCTTCACATGAAGCTTACCGTTGTGAACCATGAACGTATGCCCGACGAATTCCGGAACGATCGTGCAGGCGCGGGCCCACGTCTTAATGGGGTCTTTCTTGTTGGACGCATCCATCACCTCAACCTTGCGGTAGAGCTTGGGATCGACGAACGGGCCTTTTTTCTTGGAACGTCCCATGAAAGGGGGCAGGGTTCAGGGTTCAGGATCAACGAAACTACAGTGGAATTTTGATTTGCCCGTAACGGCGCGAACGCCGGCGGCGCACCAGTGCCGAGTTTGACGGCTTGCGGCGCTTGCGAGTACCGCCTCCTTTGGCGCTTTTGCCCGACGGGCTTACCGGATGGCGGCCACCCTTGGTGCGGCCTTCGCCTCCGCCATGTGGATGATCGATTGGATTCATTGCTGTGCCGCGGACAAACGGCCGCCAGCCTTTCCAGCGATTTCGACCGGCTTTGCCGATGACGATATTCATGTGGTCGGCGTTGCCAATGGAACCGATCGTGGCTCGGCCGGCCGATGGGACGCGACGAATTTCACCGCTGGGAAGGGTGATTTGCGCCCAATCGGCTTCACGCGCGACAAGCACCGCGCTGGAACCCGCCGAGCGGCATAATCGCCCACCGCGGCCAGGCTGCAATTCAATATTGTGAACCGGCATCCCCATGGGGATATTTCGCATCGGTAAGCAGTTGCCAACCGATGGTGGGGCGTCTGGGCCACTTACCACTTCCTGGCCAGCTTGCAAGCCATCGGGAGCCAAAATGAATCGCTTTTCGCCATCCGAATAGTGCAGCAGCGCGATACGGGCGCTGCGGTTCGGGTCGTATTGAATCGAATGCACCTTCGCGGGCACGCCGTCTTTGTTACGGCGGAAGTCGATGAGCCGGTACCGGCGTTTGTGCCCGCCACCACGATGCCTAGCCGTGATCAAGCCCTGATTGTTCCGGCCGCCGTGCTTTTTCTTGGGACTACTAAGCCCGCGCGGCAGATAACTGCCATCGGTCAGTTCAGCAAAATCGCTGACTGTCGCGCCACGGCGTCCCGGTGAGGTCGGCTTGTATCGTCGGATGCCCATGGAGGGTTCAGGTTTCGAGGTTCAGGAATCTCAAGCGCGGCTAGAAGAAATCAATGCGGTTTTCGGAATGCAACTTAACGATCGCCTTTTTCCAATCTTGTGTTCGCCCCATGCGAACTCGCGTCCGACGAGGCTTACCTTTGCGATTTTGAATGTAAACCCGTAGCACTTTCACGTTGAACAACTCTTCGACCGCTTCGCGGATATCGTGCTTGTTGGCTTGGGTACTGACTTCAAATGCATAGGCGTTATGCCGCGTCGAGCGATGCATCCCCTTTTCGGTCACCAGCGGGCGCAAAATCACCTGATGCGGCGGCAACTTTGGCTGTTCGGTCTTGGCGGCCGTTTCCGTGGTCATCGTAGTATCTCACCAATCTCTCAAATAATCGCTAATGGACGCTAATGCTTACCAATTGACTACCCAACAGCATGTTCATTCGCGGCAATGAGCGAACATCGCGATTAAGTTTCCTCGACGCTGTTCTTTGCTTGTTGTTTGATGTGGTCGAGTGCCGCTTTGGTAAACAGCAGCCGGGTCGGCTTGAGAACCAGCAGCGCGTTCAAATCGGACACAGGCGATACCGTCACGCCGGCGATATTTCTGGCCGACAAATAGACATTCTTGTCGAGCCCTACGGTCGCAACCAGCACGGATTTGACGCCGTCGCACTTCACGGCCTTCAAAATACCTTCCATCTCGCGAGTCTTGATTGCCGACAACTTCAAGTCATCGATCACCGTGATTTGATTGTCTCGAACTTTTGAGGCGACCGCCATTCGCGTGGCCAACCGCAATGCTTTTCTGGGCAATCGGTAGCTGAAATCACGTGGCCGCTTGGCAAAAATATGCCCGCCGCCACGCCGAATGCCGCTGCGCCGCGAACCGGCACGGGCATTGCCCGTGCCCTTCTGGCGATACATTTTCTTGGTGGTGCCGGCAACTTCCGCGCGGGTTTTCGACTTGTGCGGTCCCTGGCGTAGGTTGGCTTCATACATCACGACAGCATCGTGCAAAAGCTGCTTGCTGATACGCGGCACCAACTCGGACGGATCGAGATCGTACGTGCCGACTTGCGCTCCCTCACGATCATATACGGCGAGTTGTGGCATGTCAGTTGTCAGTTTTCCGAAGTCAGTTGACAGTTGTTGCTGATCTCGAACGAGCGGCCAGCGGTTGAGTGAATATCAACAGGCCGCGATCCACGAACCAAATCACAATTTATTCGTTTTCCGAACAATCACGTATCCGCCGTTCGCGCCGGGAACTGCGCCCCGAACCAGCAATAAGTTGTTTTCTTTGTCGACGCGAACGACCTTGATATTTCGCATGGTGCTGCGAACATTCCCCATCCGTCCGGCCATTTTCTTGCCTTTAAACGTTCGGCCGGGGAAAGTATTGCCGCTCGTGCCGCCGATATGGCGATGCACCTTCTTAACGCCGTGGGTGGCTCGCTGCCCCTTGAAATTGTGGCGCTTCATCGCGCCCTGAAACCCCTTGCCCTTGCTCGTGCCCGTTACATCGACCGCTCCGATGCCTTCAAAGACTTCGACCGTCAGCGACTTGCCGATCTCAGCCCCATCGAGTGTGCCGCGAAGTTCGCGGACGAATCGCTGCGGCTCGCAGTCAGCCTTGGCGAGCAATCCGACGCCGGCCTTTGCCAGCGCCCTCGAGCGCCGACTATCTAGCTTAGCAACATGGCCGCGCTCGCTGCGGGCAGCCAAACGGCGGGGCTTTTCGAGAAATCCGAGCTGAACCGCATCATAGCCATCGCGGTCGGCGGTGCGCAACTGGAGCACGCGGCACGGACCTGCCTCAATCACCGTAACCGGAATCACCGTTCCAGCTTCGTCAAAAACCTGAGTCATCCCGACCTTTCGGCCGAGCAGTCCGAGTGCCATCGTCATTCATTCCCAGTGCGTCTGGTTTGATGGAGTGCGAAGACAAGCGGTTCGCCGACGCGAACTCGCTGGCCAGCCCGACGGCTCACACAGAGCCGTTACCGACCCCGCTGCGCCTTACCCACAAACCTTCCAAGGCATAAATTTATGATCTCGTTCGATATCGTTCAAAAAAACCGATTAAACTTCAAACAATCGCCTGAGCGATTGGCGTCCACACAACGGGCATCGCCACGATGGAGACATCACCCAACCAGCCCCCTCCGAATCTAGTGCCTGCTGCTGGCTTTGATTTTGATGTCAACGCCAGCGGGCAAGCTTAGTTTGTTCAGTGCTTCGATCGTCTTTGCCGTCGCCTGCACTATATCGATTACCCGCTTGTGCGTGCGAATCTCGAATTGCTGCCGCGCTTTCTTGTCGATGTGCGGGCTCGAAAGCACCGTGTATCGTTCAATGCGTGTGGGCAATGGAATTGGGCCATGAACTTCAGAATTGGTTCGCTTGGCGGTATCCACAATCTCCGCCGCGCTTTGGTCCAACACCGTATGGTCGTAGGCCTCCATCCGGATTCGAATCACTTCGTGCGTATGCCCAGCCACGCAATACTCCCACCGAATTAATGTAGCGGCCGCAATCCTTGACGACTCAACGACGACCGCCGCTACATGCGATCATTCTCGAAGAAAACTCGTCTTATTCACTTCCCCGATCATTGGGAAGCCTTCGAGTGTAGAGCGATCGAGAATTCGTGTCAACGGGGCGTTGGCTTGAATTCGCAATATTTTCAACTCCAAGCTCGAAGCGACCTATGAAGCGGTTTTTCCATCTACATCCGTCAGGCATTGCCGTCGCCAATCCGCCATTCTATCGCGTGACTCGGACAGGGCAATTGGAGCGGATCCGCCCGGACGAGCAATACCATCCTGGAATTACCTCTACGGCAGGGCAAGCACCATTCCGGGCTTCAGTGCGGCAGGATTTTTCAGAACATTTCGGTTTGCTTCGAAAAGTTGCTCGTGACGACGTCCATCGCCATAAATTTTACGGGCGAT
>JADZDJ010000259.1 GCA_020851115.1 Pirellulales bacterium | reverse complement strand
TTGAGAAAACGGGGTAGTATCACATTTCCGCCCGTGACACAATATTCAGGACAGGGCCATTTCAACGGAGAGCGGGACATCTTCGCCACTGTAGAGAATCAGAGGTTTTCATCGGTGGTTTACCCAAAGTCTGCCTACAATTCCGAAAGACACTGGAGAAAAATGCGAATGCGACTATCCTGCGGATTCGCACTCCAATTGTGTCTCCCGGACGCCTTGAAGCACAGCGAACGCAGCGTCTTCTAGCGGTTTCAGGTAGGCCTCCGTTTCCTCGATCAAAGCAGGTGTAATAGGTTCGTTTCCGTGTGATAGATTGTTTCGCATACTAAACAATTTGGAGACGGTCTGTGGTTGACGAAGAATTTCGGGGATTGATATTTTCCCGGATAAATCAGCCATCAATTGTTCAATGTGTTGGCGAAGATTTGCGTCTGTCAACCTCGCTCTATCGGCATAGGTTGAAGCCAGACGCTCAATAACACGCCAAAAGCAGCAGAAATCATCTAAGCTGTCGTTGCCGAGCAATCCTTTGCGATACCAACTCGCTGCAGCCAGAAACCGAGGATGTTCCTGTTGAAGAAATACGAGGTTTCCCGTAATCCAATGCCATTCTAGTTGGCTCAGATCTCGAACAAGTGATGTAACAATCTGATTCATCCGCATCCTTTCTTCTCGAGCGTCTTCGTTCAGCAGATAGAACCAAATGGGTACCCTCGTCACAGCGCTGATCAGATCGCACAAATGCCCTAGATACACAGTCCCCGCTCGTTCTGCAGTATTTTGGCAGTTGCCGGAAACGCCGAACTCTACGCGCATTCCTGATCTACCTCGAGATTCCCTTAAAGTGATGTCTGTAAAGAAATCTTGGCCAGAATTGTGGCTTTTTCTCACTCGAATCGTCGATTCCTGAGTTATTTCGGAGGAAGGACGGATGGGACCAAATATTTCGACCAACATCGTGAAGCGATGTTTCCCCGAATTCCAATGGACGGATGGCTCGTGATTTGGCATGGCTTTTTGGCCTAGTGGAAGTTGTACTCACCCTTAGTTTCTTCAAGGGTAGCTCAGATTCCTGCGGTGGGGGGGATGGGTCAGGACTATTTTTTTATGAGGAAAGATAAGGTGGCAGGATGCGTCAGCGTAAGCCGGGGGAAATCGCGAATGAAAGGGTCGCACGAGGTAAGACCTAGCCAGCCTGCGATAGCCCAGGACTTTCGGACAGCAGCGGCAACGACACGGGGTAACCTGGGCCAGGGGACCACGTAGGTCAGCCATCGACCTCCGAAATCATCCGCCCGCGAGCCGACCTTGGAAAATCACGGGCAACCGGGCAAATGGTCTTCGAGTTCTTTCGTACTTTCGTGATCCGATCCTCGCTCGGCAGCCCTGATCCTAATATTTTATCTCGCACCTCTTGACAGCTACCTATACATGCGATAACATGGACAGGCCAGCACCATCGCTGGCGCGGCCCGACGTGCCGAAAGACATGCCGCGGCCGATGATCGTTGACGATTGATCCTGCACACCTCCACCCACAGCCACCGCGCGAACAAGAAACGAGCTGTATAAGCGACCAGCAAGAGTCCAGCATCCACCCCTTATTTTCCATCGACCCTCGCCACGCCTCAAACTTCAGAAACACTCGTAAATTCCCGATCCATTTCGCTTCCACCCGCCGTTTTTTTGCGCACCCCCCCCGGAAATGAACCGGAAACGAATTCTACGAAAATCTTCGCGGCGCTCGAGAAAAACCGCACTTCTTCCTCTCCGTCATTTCCACCACAAAAAATATTTTCCGAAATCGCACGATGACACCAAACGCAAATTCCGCAAGATAAACCAAGATCAGAAGGCAGAACGCTTCACTTGCCGCACATCCTCCATCGTGTGCCAGCCATCATCCATTGCAGATTCATTGCGATTCCCTTGCATCTCGATATCGAACAGCCGCCGCAACTCGAAGCCTATCTGCGTACGAAGGGGTACGCGGCGGCCGACGAACCGATTCAGATTCGCAGTCTTGCGGGAGGCGTATCGAATCGCACCGTGCTCGTCGAATTCGCCGATGGCCGCGCTTGGGTGTTGAAGCAGGCACTGCCGAAGCTGCGCGTGGCCGTCGATTGGTTTAGCGACCCGGCGCGAATCGAGCGCGAGGCGCAGGGCTTGCGGCGACTGGCCGAGTTGGCTCCGGCGGGAACGGTCACACCGCTGGTGTTTGAAGACCGCGAGCAACATCTGCTGGCGATGCAGGCCGTGCCGCAGCCGCATGAGAATTGGAAGACGTTGCTGCTCGCCGGAGAGGTCGATTTGAATCTGGTGGAGCAGTTCGGCTGTCTTTTGGCGACGATTCATTCGCGGGCCGCGGAACGACCTGAAATTCTGGCCGCGGAGTTCGCCGACCGCTCATTCTTCGAATCGCTGCGGCTTGAGCCGTATTATGAATTCGCAGCGCAGCAAGTTCCCGCGTCCGCGTCATTTTTGCGCGGCTTGATCGCAGACACCCGTGGGCGGAGCGACACGCTGGTGCATGGCGACTACAGTCCGAAAAACGTCTTGGTCCATGCGGATCGGCTGGTGCTGCTCGATCACGAAGTCATCCACTGGGGCGAGCCGGCGTTCGATCTTGGGTTTTCTCTGACGCACTTGCTCAGCAAAGCCCATCATTTGTCGGCCCATCGTGAGGCATTTGCCGCCGCGGCAAAGCGGTATTGGCACGTCTACCGCGAATCGCTCGGCCATGTCCAATGGGGCGGCAGTCTCGAACTGCGCGCGGTCCATCATACCCTCGCATGCTTGTTGGCCCGGGTCGCTGGTCGCTCGCCGCTGGAGTATCTTGAGCATTTGGAGCGCATGAGGCAGGCGCACGCCGTGGTCAGCCTTATGGCACAGCCTCCGCAACGGGTGGACACACTCATCGACGCCTTGATCGAGCGGATGAACGTTTTCGCTTAATGCAGGCGGCGCCTTTTTCAATCCGCTCTGACTTTCGTGGAGCGGAAGGTTTACACTACGAATCGCATGAGCCAGATAAAACTGCTAACCGCGCGGGAAATTCTCGACAGCCGCGGTCGACCGACGATTGAGGCGACGTGCCAGCTAGTCGGTGGCGTGACAGCGAGCGCATCGGTCCCCAGCGGCGCATCGACCGGCGCGGCCGAAGCTCGCGAGCTGCGAGACGGCGACGCCAAACGATACGGCGGCATGGGTTGTCGCCGCGCGGTTGATCGTATTTGCAATGACATTCAACGAGCGTTGGGCGATCGTGAGTTCTCCTCACAGCGCGAGCTTGACCAGACATTGATTGCGCTCGATGGCACTCCGCACAAGTCGCGGCTTGGCGCCAACGCGATTCTGGCCGTCTCGATTGCCTTCGCGCGTGCCCAGGCCATCGAGAGGGGGATTCCGCTCTACCGGCATTTCGCCCAAATGCTCGGTCAGCCGATGAACCATTTGCCCCGGCTGACCATCAATCTGTTCAGCGGCGGCAAACATGCCGGCGGGCAGGTATCGATTCAGGACGTGCTGATCGTGCCGACCTCCGCAACCACCATCGATGAAAGCCTGGTGGTCGCCAGCGTCGTTTATCAAGCCGCCGTAACGCTCATTCACCGCAAATACAACATGCGCTGGCTGACGGCCGACGAAGGAGGGCTTGCGCCGCCGGCCGCCAACGTCGAAAGCTTGCTCGACGATGCCGTCGAAGCAATTCGATCGGCCGGACTCACGCCCGGCGAAGATGTGTGCCTGGCCCTCGACGTGGCATCGAGCCATTTTTACGACAGAGGAAGATATCGTCTCGATGGACAATCGCTGGACAGCGAACAAATGATCGACCGCGTCGCTGGTTGGATGGAGCACTACCCCATCGTCAGCGTCGAAGATGCGCTCGCTGAAGACGATTGGGACCACTGGCCGCTGCTGACCAGAAAACTTGCTGCTCGCGCGCTTGTGCTCGGCGACGATCTGCTATGTACCCATCCCGAGCGGATCCGCCGCGCCATCGATGCGAACGCTTGCAACGCGCTGCTGCTGAAAGTGAACCAAATCGGCACGCTTTCCGAAGCGCTCGATGCACTTCGGCTCGCACGCTCGGCCCAATGGAACGTCACCGTCTCCGTGCGATCGGGAGATACCGAAGACCACTGGTTCGCCGATCTGGCTGTCGGCTGGTCGGGAGATCAATCGAAAGCCGGCTCGATCACGCAGTCGGAACGATTGGCAAAGTACAATCGCTTGCTGGCGATCGAAGCAGAGCTAAACCTGCCGATCATTGATTGGCCGCGAAGTTGAGTATTGCAACTGTATTCAAGGTGTCCGAAGAAGCGAATTCGAAACAGGGTCGGGGCAGGGAATCTTGATTGGTATGGCGATTCTCGACTGCGGATCGAACCGGGGGTACCTGTGTTTTGCGGCCCGGTTCGGTCCCAACGGTGACGGCAATGACGTACAATTAGAGGGATTTCGGCAGGCCAATGCCGAGGCGGCCGATTGTTGCCTCGGTTTTGTGGAGAGTCGATCCACTGCGAGCAAATTCGATCTTCGCTTCCAACGACAAGCCGCCAATTCCACTACACCAACGCCTCGCCACATCATGCGGACATGGACAATCGCTCTGATCGCCGTGGTCGTCATCGCCGTTGCGGCGCTTGGCTCAAAATGGATCGGCGGCGGGGTGCCGGTGGAGGCGGCGTCGGCACATCGCGGCAAAATTGCCGAGTTTGTCGAAGAGCGCGGCAAGACGCGCTTGCCGCGCACGTACACCGTGACGATGCCGTTCGACGGCCGGATTGCGCCGATTGAGCTGATCGAGGGTTCGCCAGTTTACAAGGATCAAGTCGTGGCGCAAGTGCTGCCGTCCGACTTGCAGCTCAATGTCGAAGAAGCGGCCGCGGCCGTCGATCGCCTGAAGGCATCGATCGTCGAGAACGACGACGCCAGCGTCGAAACAACCGGCCTGAAACAGTCGATCAGTTTTGTCGAGTCGATGGATCGGGCGGTCGAGGCGGCCCGCGCCCGCGTCGAGGCGGGCAGGGCGAAACTCGAATATGCGAACCACAATCTGGCCCGCATCGGCAAGTTGCGCACCACCAACGCCGCTACCGAAGACGATTACGAGCGCGCGCGGGTCGAGCAAGTGCAAGCCAGCGTCGATTATCAGCAAGACGTGCTCGTGCTGCGCGGCATGGAAGCCCTGCATGCGGCGACGGCGCTGATGCCCACCGCGGTTCGGCAATATATCGCGCGCAAAACGCTGACGCACGATGTATTAAAAATGCAGCTCGAAGAAGCGGACGTGCGGTTCAAAGAATCGCAGCGCGACCAGCATCGCGGCAAATTGAACAGCCCGGTCGATGGCGTCGTGTTGGACCGAGAAATGAGCGACGAACGCCAAGTGGCCGCCGGCACGGTGCTGCTCACGATCGGCCGGCTCGAAGACTTGGAGGTCGAGGCCGACATTCTCAGCCAGGACGTCGTCAATGTGAAGGAAGGCAGCGCGGTCGAAATCACCGGTCCGGTGATCGGCTCCCGGCCGGCCCACGGCAAAGTGAGCCGCATCTATCCGGCCGGTTTCACGAAAACCAGCTCGCTCGGCGTCGAGCAGCAGCGTGTGAAGGTGATTATCGGTTTCAATGCCGACGATCTCAAACGGCTGCGAAACGAGCGCGGCATTGGAGTCGATTATCGAGTGCGCGTGAAAATCTTCACCGTCGAGAAGGACGACGCCTTGATCGTGCCCCGCTCGGCGCTGTTTCGCGGCGGCGATGGTGGTTGGCAATTGTTCGTCGCTCGCGATGGAAAAGCAGAATTGCAGCCGGTGAAAGTTGGTTTGATGAATGACGAATTGGCCGAACTCATCGATGGCGTCGGACTCGATGAGCAAGTCATCTTGGCGCCCGAAACTAGCTTGCGCGACGGCGCGAGGGTCAAGCCGATCGTTCGCAAGCATCGGGTGCCGCAAGAAGTTTCGACGGGAGATTAGTCGCGACATGGACATACAAAATCGCACATTCTTGATAACCGGAGGCGCCAGCGGTTTAGGAGCGGCGTGCGCTCGCCGATTGATCGCGTTCGGTGGCAACGCGGTGATTGTCGATTTGAACGAGTCGGCCGGGAATGCTCTGGTCAACGAACTCGGAGCTTCAACGAGGTTCATCAAAGCCGATGTGACCTGCGCCGTCGATGCTCAGGCTGCCATCGATATTGCCCTGCGCGAGTTTGGGGCGCTCGACGGGCTGGTTCAATGTGCCGGTATTTTAGGAGCGGCACGGATCGTCGGCAAAGAATCGCCGCACGATCTGGCACTGTTCGAGAAGATCGTCCGCGTAAATCTGATCGGTACCTTCAATATGCTTCGCTTGTCGGCCGCCGCAATGGCTGCGAACAAGCCTAATGCTGCAGGCGAGCGCGGCGTGGTTGTGAATACCGCGTCGGTCGCCGCGTTTGACGGCCAGATCGGCCAGGCCGCCTATGCGGCGAGCAAAGGAGGGGTGGCCAGCCTCACGCTGCCAGCGAGCCGTGAATTGGCGCGGTTTGGCATCCGCGTTGTCGCCATTGCACCGGGTATGTTCGACACGGCGATGATGGCTGGCACGACCGAAGAGCTGCGACAATCGCTCGGTGCTCAAATTCCTTTTCCGGCCCGATTTGGCAAACCCGACGAATTTGCCCAGTTGGTGCAGGCAATCGTTGAGAACTCATATCTCAATGGCGAAGTGATTCGCCTCGATGGCGCAGTGCGGATGCAGCCAAAATGACGCACAAAGGCTCGGCGGCGACTTGGCCCCGCGCATGGACCGGTGTGATGCGACCAGCGCAGGTTGTCGCTAAACAAACTCCCTCAAAACGCCAGCGGAATTCGCCGGCCTTCATCATGGCTGCGGCGTGCGGCGAGTACGACGACCAGCGCTCGAAAGGCGTCTTCCAACCCCGCTGGATTGCGCACGAGGCTGGTCACTGACCGATGAAAGCTCGAGAGCAATTGCTCACCAACGGGGCGCTCGCTCTCCAGAGATTCTTGATGCCGGCCCGCTTTATCAAACCAAATCACCTGCGCCGGAAGATCGACGAACGCAATGCCGTTCTCGCAAGCAACTTGAAGCGCCGGCGGCGGGCGAAACGAAACAGCTTCTTCCCAATTTCCCGGCATGTAGTAGCCAGAGCTGATTTGAGCCATCACTTCCTTGCCGGCATGTTGGCCCGGCGGCGTGAAGTCGAGGCTCATCATGCGATAGTCCTCGTCGGGTGATTCGGGTGAGACATTGTGCATCAGCCCGATCACCGACGTCGGCTCCTTACCGACGACATAGCGGCACCAATCGACCAGTTCCACTAAGTCGCTCGTTCCAAACCCCTGGTCTTTTGGCCCCTCTGGCTTCCGATGCGATCGTTCGCCCATGATCGCTCGGCGGTGACAAAACAGCAATCGCGGCGGGCCAAGATGCGTGGCAATCAGCTCTTTTAATCTCAGCGTCGCGGCATACTGTCGTCGCGGGAACTCGGCCATGAACGCGACTCCGGCGGCATCGACGCGATCCTTAATGTGTTTTGCCTCTTCCAGGCTGAGTTGCAGCGGCGCGGCACAGTAAATCGCCTTTCCAGCCTCGCACGCTGCCAGGATCGGCAGCCATCCATACCACTGCTCAGCAAGCATCAAAATGGCATCGATGTCTTCACGTGCAGCTAACGCGCGAAATCCATCGATCGCCGTGGCGTTGAAATCTGCGGCCGCCTGCTCGGCGCGCATTCCCACTTGTTCGCAAACCGCACGAACTTCAAACTTATCAGCCAATGCCCGTAGTGCCGGACGGTAGCGAACTTCCCATGCTTTTCCGAGTCCAACGAGGCCGACGCGGAGCTTCATGAGGAATTAGATTGGCTAGGAATCAACGGTCGCCTGATGGGGCAACAGCGTAGTCGATGGGTCGCAGTTTGCGGTTTGGAGAGAAAGAATATACCTGCTGGCGGCGAGTGAAACTAAGCGGAGAATTATACCAAATAAGATAGAAGTTCACAGATATTGTCTTTTCATTTGGCACAAACAATAAAATTTCCTCCTTAGGCAATATGCGGCGACAGCCCGGCTCGCCTGCGAGCGCAGCGACGAAGACCAGTTTCCAAGAAATTCACGTCATTCGCTGCTCAGTAGCGAGCATCCGCATCGAGCGACCTTGAATAACTAGCCGGCAGGGCCTCAATCGGATGAACAGTAACCGAGCGCGTGGTAAAATCGTGCGGCGGCTCGCCAGGCAGAATGGGTTTCGAGCCAGATTTCCCGATTCCCCGCTTCGTAGGCAGCGAGCTCCAAGTGAGACATGAGTGAGCGCGCAAGGCCTTGCCGCCGAACTTCCGGGGAGACCATCAGCCAGTGGACGACCGGCTTCACATTCGACGGCTGACCCCGCATGGCCAGAGCAACACTTCCAAGCAGCCGTGCTGAGGACTGCTCGGAATTCGCTTCCGCAACCCACATTTTGGAAGGATCCCACCACCAACGATGAGTGAATTCGGTCGCAAAATCAAACTGCGTCCATTTTCGCACGCCGAGCTGTTCGCGGGCAAAGCTTTGGTCGCGTAGCTCCAGCCACAATTGTACATCGCCTGATACAAATTGTCGAATAGCAAATCTTTTATTATCAAGGACTTGCGGCATTTCTGCCAGTTGCTTCGATAGTTGTAGCACAGGCGTCATCGTCATGGTGTTCGCAAGAGTATGGCTTCGCGGTTCAATAAAAATTGGACGGTCAAACAAACGCATTTGGTCGATTTCAATTGGGGCTTTACAGTTTTATTGACGGAATTCAATCATTTAACGATTGAAATCAACCAAATAGAATGGCATACTTGTTTGTAGTGTTCAGCTTTCTAGGTTAACTACTCGCGGTTTGTCGGCCTGGAATCGGTAGTCCGTGGGAGGCGAATGGGTGTTTGTCGATGAACGCCGTACTCGGCTGTTGGAACTGATTCAGGTACGCGGCTTTGCGTCGTTGCCAGAACTCAAAGACACGCTGGGCGTCTCGGAATCGACTATTCGCCGCGACTTGGATTATCTCGAAGAGTCGGGTTCTGCCAAGCGGACACATGGCGGTGTGTTTTACACCGGTAGTTCGCCGAAGCTGCCGCATTTCGAGGAACGATTGCCTGGTAGTTGGGATTTGAAGCGAGCGATTGCACGCCAGACGGCCGAATTGATCGACAGCGGAGATACGCTGCTGTTCGATGGAGGGACGACAACCTACGAAGTGGCGCGACTGCTTGCTGGCCGGCCGCTACAGGTGGTGACGAACTCGTTGCCGGTGGCAAATTTATTTGCTTCGAGTTCGGCGAGCGACCTTGTCCTGCTAGGCGGGTTCGTTTACCCACGGACGGGAGTAATGCTGGGACCGTACGCGAATGACCAATTGGCACAGTTGAATGTGAGGAAAACGATTCTGAGTGTGGCGGGCGTGAACGAGCGTGGTTTCTACAACAGCAATATGCTGCTGGTGGAAACGGAACGGGCCATGATGCACGCGGCCGACCAAGTGATCGTGGTTGCCGATAGTACGAAATTTGGCAGGCAAAGCTTGGCGCATTTGTGCCCACTGAGCGCGGTGAATGTACTCGTGGTGGACGATCAACTATCGAGTGAATGGCAGCAGAAAATTGCGGAAGTGGGCGTGGAATTGGTAATTGCGGCGACAAATTGAAGTAGGTGCGCGGAATACGGTAAGTAGTAGGCGGTTAATCAATCGATGACAGCAGTATTAGAACAAAGTATCGATCGTAACACGGTGGAACGCATCGTGCGCGAGTTGCTGTTGAAGAACTCGCCGCCGCAAGCGGGGCCGAAACTAGTAGTTAGCATTTCCGCACGGCATTGCCATTTGACGGACAAGCACGTCGAAGTTTTGTTTGGCAAAGGGCGAACCCTGACGCCAGAGAAGCCACTGTATCAAGACGGGTTTTATGCGGCAGCCGAAAGTGTCATGATCGTCGGGCCGAATAAGCGACGGATGCTGCCATCGGTGCGAGTGTTGGGCCCGACTCGACCTCATTCACAGGTGGAACTGGCTTTTACCGACGGCATTTCGCTGGGCATCGATTTGCCGGTGCGACCAAGCGGCAAGATCGAGGGGACGCCGGGTTGTGTGCTGGTTGGCCCGGCCGGAGTCGTTGAATTGAAGCAAGGCGTGATCCGCGCCGAGCGTCACGTTCACATGAACTTCGCCACGGCCCAGTATTACGACGTGAAGAATGGCGACCGCATGAAATTACGAATCGAATCGACCTGCACACTCGTGCTGGAGGAGTTGCTGGTCCGCGCCGACGCAACGAGCAAGTTGGAAGTGCATTTGGATACCGATGAAGGGAACGCAGCGGACTTGGATCATGCAAGCCGCGTTGAGCTATTGAAGTCCATGCGAAATGCAAATTGAAAAATGCAGAATTCTGAATGGGAGCGCTGCATTTTTCGTTTTGCATTTTGCGAGTTGAATTTCCATTTATCCTCCCGGAGTAGATGTCATGGCTAGAACGATGGAAGCGCTGGGGATGATCGAAACCAAGGGCTTCGTTGCCCTGGTCGAAGCCAGCGATGCGATGATGAAGGCCGCCAATGTTCAATTTATGGGCTGGGACAAAGTCGGCAGCGGCTTGGTCACCGCGTTTGTGACGGGTGACGTGGCCGCTGTGAAGGCCGCTACCGATGCTGGCGCAGCGGCGGCGGGGCGCATTGGCGAAGTGGTGAGCGTGCAAGTAATTCCACGGCCACATGATGATCTCGGTGTGGTGCTGCCGGCATCCAAGCGCGCGGTGAGCAAGAGTGCGGACTAGGGTTTTCGGTGGTCCGTGGTCGTTGGTCGATCGTCAGTTGTTAATGAGATTTGTTCCGAACTGACCACTGACATGAAATTTCCAACAATCTTTTTTCACTTCAGAGGATTTCATTTATGCAAGCGGCAATTGGACTGGTCGAAACGAAGGGGTTGGTGTCGCTCGTCGAAGCGACCGATGCAATGGCCAAGGCGGCCAATGTGGAAATCGTCAAGCGAATCTCGATCGGTGGTGGAATGGTAACCACGGTCGTTTCTGGCGATGTCGGCAGCGTGCGGGCGGCGGTCGAAGCCGGCGCAGCGGCAGCACAGCAGGTTGGCGAGTTGGTAAGCAGCCATGTGATTCCGCGCCCGGCAGAAGGATTGGCGGCTGCGTATTTGAGTTGATCGATGATTTGCTCCGCTACTCCCTCGCTTGAACATCGGGGAGCCGTGCCACCATTGCGCTGATCGACGATGAAAATCCTCGTGGCCAATCTGGGTTCGACAAGCTTCAAGTATCGGCTGTTTGATATGGTCGATGAACGGCAGCTTGCGCGCGGCGGAGTAGAGCGAATTGGATCTCCCGAAAGCAATTGCTTTGTCGAAATTGGCGACATGCGGTCGAATCTGACAGCTCAAGTTCTCGATCACGCCGCGGCAGTTCAGATGTGCTTCAAGCAACTCACGGATCCTGAGATCGGCTGTTTGAACGACACAAAGGAAGTGGCAGCCATCGGCTTTAAAGCGGTGCATGGTGGGCCGTTTAGCGGCGTACAGCGCGTGACGGACGAAGTATTGGCGGCGATGGAGAAGATGAACCACGTGGCACCGGCCCATAATCCGGCTTATATCGCAGCGATGCGGCAAATGAACGACAAGCTGCCAGGAATCCCGCTGGTAGCGGCTTTTGAGACAGGGTTTCACGCCACGGCACCATCGCGATTGCGTGTCTATGCCGCACCCTTCGATTGGGCTGACAAATACAACGTGCGTCGGTGGGGATTTCATGGAGCGAGCCATCGGTACATTGCCACCCGAATCGCGGAACTGACGGGGCGCAACGATCTGCGGGTGATTTCGTGCCACCTTGGCGGATCGAGTTCGCTATGTGCGATTCACAATGGCAAGAGCGTGGCGAACAGTTTGGGAATGAGCCCGCAATCGGGAATTCCGCACAACAATCGAGTTGGGGACTTCGATCCGTTTGCAATTCCGGTCGTGATGCAGGCCACTGGGAAGTCGCTCGATCAAGTGCTTGACGATTTGGCGGAACGAGGCGGACTGCTCGGATTGAGCGGCACCAGCGGGGACGTGCGCGATCTGGAAGAGGCCGCCAACGCCGGCAGCGAGCGCGCAAGGTTGGCTCTTGATGTATTCATCAGCAGCGTGCGGCACTATTTGGGAGCGTATTTGGTGGAGCTTGGGGGAGCTGACGCAATCGTGTTTACCGGAGGTATCGGCGAGAACGGATCAAAGATTCGAACGGCCGTGTGCGCAAGGCTGGAAGAACTCGGTATCGCGTTGGATGCGACGAAGAACGCAACGGCGAAGGGCGAAATGCAAATTCAAGCCGTCGCCAGCCGCGTCCAGATTTGGGTTGTGCCGACAAACGAAGAAATTATTGTCGCGCGGCAGGCCAAGGAACTGCTGGCGACGTGAGGTAAATCGATGTTTTTAGCAAAAGTTACCGGCGCGGTAGTGGCCACGCAAAAGACGGATGCGATGGTCGGTTACAAGCTGCTCGTGGTCGAGCCCTACCGTCTGGAATCGAGCGAGCGGAAGTCGCTCGTTGCGACTGGCCGCACGTTTGTCGCAGTTGACACGGTGGGGGCCGGCGAAAGCGAGTTTGTACTGATCACGCAAGGCAGCAGTGCCCGGCTGACTCCAGAGACAAAGAACTTGCCGATCGATTGCGTGATTATCGGCATCGTCGATACGGTGTATGTCGATCAAGCCTGTGTATTTCACAGGGAGAGCGATTAGCAGCTAGCAGCTAGTGATGAGCTGATTGCATCCTGTTATTCGCAATCGACCTTGATATGAATGTTTTATTATTACTCAAACGTTAATTGCTAGTTTCAAATTGCTAGCCGCTCTCCTATGCAAGCTACGGAACAACTCGTTCGCAGCGTCGTACAGCGGGTGCTTTCGGAAATGGGCCGACCGCCACGCGCCAGCCACGGACAATGCCGCGGCTATGCCGGGCGACATGGTGTGTTCCAATCGATTGATGAAGCGGTGGCGGCAGCGACCGAATCCTTCCACCAACTCAGCGAGCGCGGATTGGAAGACCGCAAGCGAGTCATCGACCACATTCGGCGGATTTCCATCGAGCAATCCGTCGAGCTGGGCACGATGGAGATGGAGGAAACGAAAATCGGTCGCCTGGAGCACAAAATCGAAAAACTAAGAACGCTCGGCGAGCGGACCCCGGGCGTCGAGTTCTTGAAGAGCGAAGTCTACAGCGGAGATCACGGCCTAGCGGTGATTGAACATGCGCCGTTCGGCGTAATTGGCTGCATTACACCGGTGACGCATTCGCTGCCGACGATCACAGGAAATGCCGTCAGCATGATCGCCGGCGGCAACACGCTCGTGGTGAATCCGCATCCCAGTGGCCGGCGCGTGGCTGTGGAAGGAGTGCGCCGATTCAATCAGGCGATTTATTGCGACATGGGTCTCGACAACCTGATCTGTGTCATCGCGGAGCCCACGATCGAATCGGCCGACGCGGTGTTCAATCACCGTGGCGTACGGCTGATTTGTGTCACCGGAGGGCCAGCGGTCGCGCGGGCGGCAATGAACAGCTCGAAACGAGCGATTGTCGCTGGGCCTGGAAATCCCCCGGTTGTGGTCGATGAGACCGCGGATCTGAATCGGGCGGCGGCGAGTATCATCCGCGGGGCTTCGTATGATAATAACTTGTTGTGCATTGCCGAAAAGGAAGTGTTCGTGGTCGATGAAGTGTTCGATGAAATGCTGCGGGCAATGGACAGGGCTGGGGCCGTGCGATTGAACGCCCGCGAAGTCGACGCACTGACGAAAGTGGCGATTACAAAAGTCGGCGAAGGAGAACATAAGCACGATGTACCGGCGAAGGAATTCCTCGGGCAAGATGCGGCGATGCTAGCCCGCGGTATTGGCAAGCAAATCTCGCCGAACGCGGAACTGGTCTTTGGCGAGACGGACGAGCACAACCCGTTTGTGCCCGTCGAGCAGATGATGCCCTTCCTACCGTTCGTGCGCGTGCGCGACATCGATGAGGCGATCGAGAAAGCCAAGATCTACGAACACGGCTTTCGACACACCAGCATGATTCACTCCAACAACGTGCGGAACATGACGCGAATGGGCCGAGTGATGGATACGACGCTGTTCGTGAAAAACGGCCCGTGCATGGCGTCGCTGGGCCTGGGTGGTGAAGGATATTTGTCGTTCTCGATCGCGACGCCGACGGGGGAAGGTGTGACGACTCCACTGACATTTACGCGCGAACGACGATGCTCAATGATCGATGATTTGAGAATCATTGGGAAAGCATGAGAATACTCCTCACGCTCCGCTGTGAGGAAGGAACATGGATCGAATCCACACTTGCAGTTCGTTCTTCACGGCGGGGCGTAAAGAATAAAGTAGTTGAACCTATGCAGCTCGGTTTCGTGATTGGCAATGTGACTGCAACGAAGAAGCATCCTTCTCTGCATGGCTGGAAACTACTAGTCGTGCAGCCGCTGCTGGCCGATGGACTCAAGCCGGACGGCGATCCGGTGCTGGCGATCGACAATTTGGGTGCAGGGCGTGGCGAGCAAGTCATCCTTACCAGTGATGGAGCGGGAACGAGAAAGCTGATGCAAACCGATAAATCGCCGGTGCGCTGGAGCGTAATCGGCATTGTGGACTAAAAAAGAAGGGGAGAAAGTGACGTCGAATCGCGGAGGGACAGATTCGAAATTTCAAGCCATGCGAACCCCTGAGAACCAAGTCGAGCAGATTGTGCAGGAAGTGCTGGCACGCCTTGGACGCCAGCGCGACGGAAAAGTCATTGGGCCAAACTCGACGATCAATGAATTGGCGATCGACGAAGCGGTCGTCACTGCGACCTTGCTCGCGGGCAAGCTTCATGACATCCGACGACTCGTCGTTTCGCCGAGAGCTGTGATTACGCCAGCCGCGCGAGATCTGCTCAAGGAAAACAATGTTGCCCTGGTACGGTCACTACGGACGGCCACACCGACGGAGATTCGAATCGCATTGGCGACGGCAGGTACCCAGTTCGATGTTTCGGCGATTGTACAATCGCTGCGAACGCATCGAGCCGACGTGGTGCAATTGGTATCGACAGGCGTGGTACAAGTCACAAACGATTTAGCGGAGGAGGTCGGAAAAAGTGGAAAGCTCGGCGTCTTCATTACGCCGCAACGAGCGCAAGCCCTGTGTCTGGCGAATCGCCGCTGCGGCATTCGAGCGGCAATGGCGGGAAGTCGCGGCGAAGTGTTCGATATTATTAAAACCGTGGGTGCGAATTTTATGATTGTCGATCCAACCCAGCGTAACAAGATTGAAGTACAGCGAATCGTTGAGGCGTTTTGTTTGGCGGGACAACGAAACTGTCCAGAGGAACTCAGAGATTAACCGCTCAAGAATGATAATCGTCGCTAATTTGAAATAGTCGTTATCCAATTAGCAGCTATTCGCATCCATGAGCAGTTAAGTGTTTTTAACAATGAGAATCTAACAATGAGAATCGGAAAAATTATTGGCACCGTGACCCTTAACCGCAGTCATCCGCTGTTGGTAGGAGCGACATATCACATTGCCGTGCCGCAGCCGCTGGCCAACCTCACCGGCGAATCGAAAGAAGTCGCCGAAGAACTCGTACTGTACGATGAACTTGGAGCGGGGTTAGAGAGCATCGTCGCAATCAGCGAAGGGCGCGAGGCGGCTCAGCCGTTTTACCCACAAATGAAACCGATCGATGCGTACAACGCGGCTATTTTGGACAACGTCGAAGTAGGTGGTAAGCGGTAGGCGGCAGGCAGTAACCGGGCGACTCAGATATCAGACGACCAGGCACTTAGACACCAGACACTCTGTCCCTCATGAATAACCTTCATCAACTCAAGCTCGAAATCTGCGACATTGGCCGGCGAATTTACAACAAAGGATTTGCAGCCGGCAACGATGGCAACATCAGCTATCGACTGTCCGAGAAAGAAGTGTTGTGTACGCCGACGATGATTTCCAAGGGCTTCATGAAGCCCGAGGATCTGTGTATCGTCGATCTGGACGGCAACCAGATCTCGGGCAAGCGGAAGCGGAGCAGCGAAATTCGATTGCACCTGACGATCATGAAGGCGCGGCCCGATGTGAAGAGCGTCGTACATTGCCACCCACCGCATGCCACCGCATTTGCCGTGGCGCGCGAGCCAATTCCACAGTGCGTACTGCCGGAAATCGAGGTGTTTCTCGGCGATGTACCGATTACGACATACGCTACGCCAGGCGATCAAAAATTTGCCGACACCGTGCTTCCATTTGTCCAGAATACGAATGTCATAATTCTGGCGAACCACGGAACGGTGAGTTATGGCGAAACGGTCGAGCGGGCCTATTGGTGGACGGAGATTCTCGACGCCTATTGTCGAATCTTGATGCTGGCTCGCGATTTGGGCAAAGTACATCACTTCACGGAACAGGAAACTCGCGAGCTATTGGATTTGAAAGCGAAATGGGGCTTCAGCGACGCTCGGTTCATGCCAGGGATGGAAAACTGCGACATCTGTGCGAACGACATTTTTCGCGATAGCTGGAAAGATAGTGGCGTCGAGAGGCGCGCTTTCGAGCCGCCGCCACCGATGAAGTCAAAGCCGGCGACAACGACCGCGACCAGCAGTATGGACCAAGATGCGCTGGTGAAAATGATAACCGATCGAGTGCTGGCCGCAATGAAATCCTGAACCTTGAACTCTGAATTCTCCGTATGAAAGTTTCCATTATCGGCGGCGGCGGGCTGGTTGGTTCTTGCACCGGATTTGCGTTGCAAACCGGCCGCGTGGTACGCGCAATTGCACTGCTCGACGCGAATGTTGCAGCGGCCGAAGGGCAGGCGCTCGATATCCTGCACGGCGCAGCGCTGATGGCCGACCAGGTAATCACCAGCGGCGGCTACGAGCATATTCCAACGAGCGACGTGATTTGCATCACAGCCGGGCTGCGGCGAAAACCGGACGAAAGCCGCCTCGATCTGATCAGCCGCAACGTCGACTTGTTTTTGAGTATTTTGCAAGAGATTCGCAAAGTCGGCTACCGACGAGATGCGATCGTACTCGTGGTCTCCAATCCGGTCGATGTGTTGACGTACTTGGCCACGCAGCGGCTCGATTTACCGGCGGCGCAAGTGATCGGACTGGGAACGCAGCTCGACACGCTGCGATTTCGTAGCTTGATCGCCGCCAAGCTTGGTGCGCCGGCGACGCAGGTTTCGGCCCTGATTCTCGGCGAGCATGGCGACAGCATGGTGCCGATTTGGTCCAGCGCTACGATCGGCGGCCTGCCGCTGGAGCGTTATCCAGGCTGGTCGATCCAATTGCAGAATGAATTGTTTACACGAACGAAAGGCTCTGGCGCGGAAGTCATCAAGAAGAAGGGCGGAGCAGGATTCGCGGTCGGGTTGGCGATTCGCGAAGTAATTGAGGCGATCGCACTCGACCGGCACGCGATCTTACCAGTGTCGAGTTTGCAAAGCGGCTGCTACAACTTGCAAAATGTGGCCATCAGCGTACCAACAGTCGTGGGTCGCGGCGGCGTCTTGGCAACGCACGAAATTGAGCTGTGGCCGAAGGAGTTGCAGGCGCTGAAGCGAAGCGGGCAAGTATTGCGTGAAACGATTGATTTAGTGCTGGCACAAATTAAGGAAACCACGAATGGACGCTAACAGGCGCTAATCGTGTGAATTCAACTAAATAATGCCTCATGTTAAGGCGCAAAACGAAAGCAGTAAGGATCCCAAAGAATGTTGCGACTGAGGGCCGATGCGTGATGCCTTCAGTCGATTTGCGCATATGAACGATTGTTGATGATTAGCGGTTATGGGAAGGTGACTCAATGAAAACTCTTGACCAAAAGCTCGCCCATATTCACGCCGACCCGCACGGCGCGAAGGACTTTATTTTGGCCGATGCGAAAGACGCCGATATGGCGTATGGCATTGGAGCTCCTGGAAAATCGCCAGAGATGCATGCCGGCGAAGTGCGATTTCGGACGTTGGCCGAGTATCGCGAGCAGATTCGGCGGATTGTGCGGCAGGAACTGGTGGACATCATGCTAATGTCGGCCAGTGCCAATGACGTACTCACCATGGGAGAGCGGCTGTTCGCTGCCAGTCCCGTGACACCTGCGGTGCGGGCGAACGATACCAGCGATGTGTTCGCCGTCCGCGGCGGCCATTACATCAATCGGCCATCGCAACCATTTCGCACAGCACTAGTCGATCATATCCAATGCGGTCACGTCGATTGCGAGCCGCAGGAGCGAACTCGCGGGGCAAACCTCGGGCTCTACAGCATGACGTTCAACAATCGGCTCGACGACGACCTGAAGACGCTCGAAGAGTATCGCCGTTTTCGCGAAGAGACCGAAGCGAAAGGTTTTCGACATTTTCTCGAAGTGTTTGACCCAAACGACCCCTACGATCTTTCACCGGAACAGATTCCGTCGTTTGTCAACGACTGCATCGCGCGCACGTTGGCCGGTGTCGCCCAGGCGGGGCGGCCGGTGTTCTTAAAGATCGTTTACCACGGTCCCCAGGCGATGGAGGAGTTGGTTGCTTACGATCCGCATCTTGTGGTGGGTGTTCTTGGCGGCGGAGCGGGGACGACGTACGATGCATACAAATTGCTGGCGGAGGCCAAGAAGTATGGCGGCCGCGCTGCGTTGTTTGGGCGGAAAATCAACAACGCCGAGTGCCAACTGGCTTTCGTCGAGTTCCTGCGTCGGATTGCGGATGGCGATATTTCGCCGGAGGAAGCGGTAAAGGCATATCACGGCGTCTTGCAACGCTTGAATATCAAACCACATCGGCGGCTGGAAGATGACCTGCAGTTGCAAACCGCGGTCGTGAGCTACGGCGGCGGCTCGACGGTGGCGGTTCCAGCGAAGCCGGCCGTGCTGGCCGACGATGCAAACGCCGGACACGAATGCAGTTGCGGCGGGACGGCTCAACAGAAGTGTCGGTGCGATGGTGTGGCGCATTCACCTTCTGAACCTGATTTCGACTCGATGACGACCGCTCAGAAACGCGATTATCAAAAATCTCGCCGCGATCGCATTTTTGGATAGTTCGGAACTCGTTGCAAAGACACTGCGCTACGGAAGCAACAGGGTAGCATTCAGCGAGTACGAATGTATTCTTATGTATATTTTACGATTCACACTCTTCTTCGAGTGTCCGCAGATATTCAATCGCCTCATCGAGGTCCATCGTTTGCATGTTGCGCTGGCGTCCCGCGCGGTCGCAATGTGAGAGGAGTACGAGCGTTTCGAAGTCTTCGTGGGCTTCGAGTCGATGCCGGGCGCGGAGGCCAAGGCGACCTTCGGCGAGTTGGTTGGCTTCGGAGTGGTGCTGGATGAACCAGGCCGTGCGTTCAGTGATTTGACCATCCAGCGCCATTAGCGCCGCAGCGATGTGACCGTGTCGGTCGATCACTTTGCCGACATCGTGCAACAGTGCCGCGAGCAGGAACTCCTCGTCGTTAGGCAATTCGTGGAGGGCTAGCTCAAAAACTTGCAGCGTGTGTGTGAGAGCGTCCCCTTCGGGATGAAACTCGGGATTAAGTTTCACGTGTTCGAGCGCTGCGACCAAGCGGCGATAATGATCGAAACGGTCCCCGCCGAAATGCGCTGCGATCGATTGCACAAGACTGCGGATTTCTTCATCGCTGGGGAGATCCTCTTCGGGAACCCAGCCACGCACTGCTCGATGCGCCGCGGCCATGCGGGCGGCATTATATTCGGACTCTTGCCCCGCACGAATCATTTGTGCGGCATCCCAGGCAATCTGGCGGCGGAGTTTTTCGTTGGGCATGGGAGCGAGTCGCGGCGACCAGATATGGAGATTTGGCAGGATGGATAGCGCTGTGAAGCACGCAAACTTTTCGTGAAAGGGAGAGTGCTGGAACGAACGTCTTGGTATGGTTAAAATCTCTGGACGGTACGGGATGAATCGTCGGCGGGATGGAGCCGTAATCAATGAAAACGCGATTGGCCAAGAATCATCAACGAACGTTAGAAACCGTTGCGATCTTCACGGGTGACAGCCGGATCGTGCTACCGACGCTGGACCCAGAATCGATTCAGTGTTGCATCACTTCTCCTCCGTACTGGGGGCTTCGAGATTACGATCATACGGCACAGATAGGAACCGAAGCCAGTCCGGATCTGTATGTCGAAAGCCTGGTGGGCATTTTTCGAGAGGTGCGTAAAGTATTGAGGAAAGACGGAACCGTGTGGCTCAATGTGGGGGATGGGTATGCCCGTAACGGTGGGACCGGAGTGTGCGGCCCCAATGCAAAGGTTGGCAATACGAGGAAACTGATCCAAAAGCGAAACTGTAAAGTTCCAGAGGTATGGGGGTTAAAAGATCGTGACCTGATGGGGCTACCCTGGAGAGTTGCGTTCGCAATGCAGGCCGATGGTTGGATTCTTCGCTCGCGTGTCGTCTGGATCAAGAAAACCGCGATGCCCGAGAGTGTGAAGAATCGGCCTACGAATGCCACAGAAGAAATATTTCTGTTTGCGAAGAACCCGAGTTATTATTACGATGGTGGCGGCGTCCGGGAAGAAACTGGAGCGAACCTGCGGAATTACTGGAGGCTTGGGCCAGACACCAGTGGCAACGGACACCCAGCGGCATTCCCGCGCGAACTCGCCCGACGCTGCATCCTGCTGGCAACGCGACCCGGAGACACTGTTCTCGATCCGTTTGGCGGCTCAGGAACCACTGGAGCCGTTGCACGAGAAGAAGGCCGCAAAGCTGTGCTGATCGAGTTGAACCCTGCGTTTAACGATCTCACCAGAAAACGCTTAAGGAACACACAGGCCAAGCTCAAACTCGCATAACCGCTAACGGTATGGGCAATCTGGCGCAGGCTGTATTGGATCGGTTGGTTTTGCAATTCGCCAAAATCGACCGTCGAGACTAACGGCACCTTGTCCCGATTCCTTTGTGCGAACCACTCGTACGCTGACGGATTCGCCTCGCTGCGGAACGGGAACGCCAAGTGTAATGGCGATGCGCTGGTGTTCCTCATAGTGACCAAGGATAACGATTCCCTCGGGCTTTAGGCGGCTTCTCGATCCGCCGTTGCCGCGCATTCGCTTCATAAAATCGACTTGTTGACCAAGTGTAGAAATCACGCCTCGGCTAATCCTCATCTTTTGAGCAACCCGGAAGATTTCGTCGATTCGCTGCTGACCATTGGAAAGGGCCATAATCTTATCGACGACTTGGCGAGGTAGTTGCAACAGAATGTTCGGGAGCAAAGCCGCGTCTCTAAAGATCCAGGTAATCCTATTGCGGCCCAAAGCAGTAATTGAACGTTTGGCATCCCTATTTCCGCCCCCACTGAGAATTCCCTCTTTAATCCTTGCTACTCCAAGACTCCAAATGCTTTGTTCGTCGTCGGCTGAAATTAGCAGACACAAATGTCCTATCGATTCAGGAGGGATCATCCACCCACCTATCGATTGTGAATACTTGCAATCGACTTCGATTCCATCGATGCGATAGTCCATTGCCACCCCGTCCTCGAACTCAAACTCTCTTTGCAAATTGATTTCGACGAGAGTGCCGCAATGTGTCTTCTCTGTTTTATATAGTTGATCCCAGCGATAACGGCCGGTGTGCAGCCCATCGTACAGTTGGTCGAGAGTCTTTCGGAGAACGGCGGCGGTTCGCGTACCTGCTTGATCCAATTTGTGGACTCTTGCGACGACCTTCTCCATTTCTTGATCGGAATTGGCCATTGCACCGATCCTTTCGTAGGAAGGCATTCGAACCCAATCGCACGCTAGCATCGGAGTAAGGACTACCTGTGCGACTCATTCCCATTGCTTAGGCGAGGCTCTCGCGATCGCAATTCAGCGAAAGAACTGATACGTCTGCACGCGGTTCGCTGAATCCGTAATTGGGCGTACGCCGCGAATACGGCCTTCGGGGCGAATGCGATCGAGCGACACTGGCTCGCGCGATTCATAGACCCCGACATTGCCAGCTTCGTCGCGCGCTTCGGCACGCAGGTAGATCTGATCGGGCGCATTTTCGCTCGGCCGCCATACATACTTGTCGTTCGCGGCTAGATTGACGGCAATTACCGACCAGGGGCCAGCAGGATTGTCAGAATACTGCAACGTCACCGGACGATCGGTTATACCTGCGTCAGCCGCCTCCCAATGAACCAGCAATGCGCCGGCGTGTTCGCCGGTGCCAGCTTTCGCATCGGTAATCCGCACTTTGGGCTTGGTAAGATCGACGGCAATCAAGAGTTCTGGCGGATCGCCGCTGCGAGGCAAAGGGCTGGCCAAGCCACTGCCACTTTGCACTGTAATGCGAAAACCGTAAAGCCCTTCTCCTTCGACATTGACTCGCATGGGCGTATGGTTGTCGTCGTCGCTTCCATAGCTTGTCCAAGTGTGGCCCGCGTCGCGCGTGCCCCAAAGCTCTACTTTGGCAATGCCAGAAGGGCCAACCGATTGGATTTCATAGTCCATCTCGAACGATTTCGAATTGACCAGCCGTAGCTGCTGGCGATCGCCAGACAAGGCAGGGGAGTCGCTGAGCGACTGCGGATCTTGAATTCGCTCCTCGCGATTGCCGCTGCATTGAGTCTCTCGCGCAGGATCGGCAATCGGCATTTGGCTATGAATCGGCGGATTGATATCGCTGACAAGCGGGCGATTGATTTGGCCTTCCTCACGATTCGAGGGCTTGCTGCGTTTACTGGACGGCCAATTGGGATTGCGAGCCATTCGCGGCGGCCCATCCGCATTTTCGCGATTGGAAGTCGTTGCATCGCGCGAATCGTCCCGATCGAGTGGTCCTAACGACGATCGCTCTGCCTTCCATCGAGTCGTCGCGTCGTTCCAGATATCGCGGCGATTGTTGGTCGATCGATCGGTTTCTGGTTGGGGCGGGGTTGCATCCGCGGTGACCGATTGGGTTTTCGTTTGGACGCGAGTCGGATTGCCGGCCCGGTCGAGGATTTCGGCGCGAAGGGTTACAGATGCGGGCGGTGGGGAAGCTTCATTCGGCCATAGATTAACCGTACCGACGCAGCTAGTCTCATCTTGAGTGCAAAGTTGAGGATCAATGGCCACGCTGCGCCAGCCGCCGCCAGCAATTTGATATTCGACTTTGAGGCTATCAACGTTGAGCAGCGGATCGGAAGCTTGCCAGTTGGCCCGAACCTCGCCCGATGGTGCGCGAACCGCGGAAAGCGCTAGCTTCGGCGGCGTGACATCGACAACGACCTGCAACTGCGGCGGACCTGTAGGCTCGAGATTGATGTGACCCTGGCGATCTACTTCACGAATCAAAAACCCATATTCGCCCTCCGCCGGTGCTCGAAAATCAAAGTTTCGTGTTTGTATTGAGACGGATTGGGACAATTTCCATGTCGTGCCGCGGTCGGTAGAAACGTAAAGCTGTATCTGTGCGGGCTGTTGGTCTGTCGGCAGAGAAGAGAGGTTATAGGGAATTGAAAACGCCAACTGACTAAACCAAATCGGCTTGGGAAGTGTGTTGTCGATAGGCGCAGCAGCGCAAGCGATGCCAGCCAAACACGCTGCCATCGTTAGCGTGAAAGAAAGGAGTTGCGCACGCTTCATCGAGACTTAAACCGTACGTAGGTCAGCCGTTAGGCTACTTGAGGCTGTCTGCCCGCAATGCTAGTCCAGCTCGATCGCCTGATCTACCTAAATCTATCGACCCTGCGGGGCGGGCAGCGTGAGCGACAGTTGCCGCCAAAGTAAGGTGGGCAAAATAAGAGGAATAGGTTCCACGAGAGCGCGGAACCTTGTGCTGCGAGTCGGTTCTGTATCAGGTCGCGCTCGGTTCGCGGGATCTACGGACGATTTCGATGTATTGCCGAGCCAAATCTGTAATCTTCGCAAAGTCTTTGCTAGCAACCGACTTCGCATCGACCAGCGAACCGCCGATGCCCAAAGCACAAGCGCCGGCCTTGATAAAGTCGGCGGCCGTTTTCAAATTCACGCCGCCAGTGGGCATCAGACGAACCTGCGGCAAAGGGGCGCGAATCGCCTTTAGGTAGGCCGGTCCTGTAAGTTCGGATGGAAAAATTTTCACAACATCGGCCCCCGCTTCCCACGCCGAGATGATTTCGGTTGGCGTCAGGGCGCCTGGCATCACAGGACAACCATAGCGACGGCAAAGACGAATCACGTCGAAATTCACGTTAGGTCCGACGATAAAACGGGCACCGGCAAGAATTGCAGCACGCGCCGTCTCGGAATCGAGTACGGTGCCAGCGCCTAAAGCGATTTGATCGCCAAATCGGTCTGAGACTTGCTCTAGTACACGATGTGCTCGCGGAACGGTAAACGTCACTTCGATGGCATCAACGCCACCGGCCAACAGGGCTTCGGCCACATCAATCAATAACTCGCCAGAGGTTGCCCGCAAGACGGCGACGACTCCGCTAGCGAGGATGCGTTCGAGGGAATTGTTCATGAGGGGGGAAGGTTCAGAGTTCAGAGGTCAATTCAAACTCCGCGGTTGAGAGTGTTTAGCCGAGGTTCAGACGTCGAAAACCAAGCCTCTTGAAGCTAAATCTCCAACGATAGATTGATGCTGGACTGAATCCTAGGGAGTATCCATAATGAAGCAGTGGTTGCAAGTGTACGGAGGTGCTGAATCATTGAGGGGTACGAAGCCGAATGTTCCCGCTGCTGGCAGAAATGTCGGACCAAGAGAAATTGGTTCGGGCGGGTATACTTTTCGCGATTATGGCGGCTGTAATTGCCGTAGGCGCTTTTGTCGTGTCAAAATTTCGCGGTCGTGAGGATGACGAGCAACCGGGGGCTAGTGAATTGCTCAGCAATTTTCGAGAACTGCATGAGGAAGGTGAGCTAAGCGACCAGGAATTCCGAAAGATTAAAACACTGCTGGCAGAGAAGTTAGAGCAAGAGTTAAGCGATAGCGGCAGGCAGGTTCAGGAGAGTCAGCGCGAAGACAGCGCTGAAAGCGGTGAGAGTGTTGGCGCCGACTGAGTCGGCGGAAGGTGTCTTAACGTCGGGTGTCTGGTCGTCGGGTGATTACAGCATTTCACTAGGCTACCAGCCACCCGGCCACTAGGCACTTTGATTGGAGACTGCTCGAAGCGAGTGTGGACAAGGACGGCCCCCGGCAACGACTGCGAAACTGTCCAGTTCGAGCCACTCGAGCGACCCCTTGGATAATCACTAGCGGTCCATGCCCGAAGAGGGTAGAAGCCGACGAACTCGAAAGGAGCAGGAATGCCTAGCGGAAGAGACGTAAATCTGGGCCGACGAGGAAGCGGCAGCACCACGAAGAAAAACGCCTTCTGTTCGTTCTGTCGCAAGAGTTATCGCGACGTCGGCCCGCTGGTCGAAGGCCCCGGCGACGTTTACATCTGTGGCGAGTGCATCGAGCTGTGCCAGTCGATTCTCGATCAAGAGCGCCGTCGCCGCGGCGCGACCAAACAGCTCTTCACGCGCATTCCTTCGCCGCGCGAAATTGTCGGACAACTGGATGAGTACGTCATTGGCCAAGAACATGCAAAGAAAGTCTTAGCGGTTGCGGTTCATAGCCATTACAAACGGCTCACATTGGGGACCGAAGGCAGCGATGTCGAAGTCGATAAGTCGAACATCTTGATGATTGGTCCCACGGGTTCGGGCAAAACCCTGCTCGCACGCACCCTGGCGAAAGTCCTGAACGTGCCGTTTGCGATCGGTGATGCGACAACTCTGACCGAAGCAGGGTATGTTGGCGAAGACGTGGAGAATCTCCTACTGAAGTTGTTGCATGCCGCGGATTTTGACATCGAAGCAGCGCAACGCGGAATTTTGTACATCGACGAGATCGATAAAATCGGCAAGACGAGCCAGAACGTGTCGATCACCCGTGATGTCTCCGGTGAAGGCGTGCAGCAGGCGCTTTTGAAAATGCTCGAAGGAACCGTGGCCAATGTACCTCCTCAGGGTGGGCGCAAACATCCCGAGCAGCAATACATTCAGATGGACACGACAAACATCCTGTTCATCTGCGGCGGCACGTTTGTCGGCATCGACAAGATCATCGCCAAGCGGCTCGGCAAGCGCACGATCGGCTTTGGCCAGCCGAGCGGCCAGCGAGAAGACCGCGAAATGGGCGAGTTGCTCGCGAATTGCTGCAGCGACGACATCTTGGAATTCGGCATGATCCCGGAGCTCGTCGGTCGCTTACCGGTGGTTTCTTCGCTTCGGCCACTCGACGAAGTCGCGCTTGTGCGGATCCTCACCGAGCCGAAAAACGCACTCGTGCGGCAGTATCAAAAGTTGTTCTCCATGGAAAGCGCCGACCTGAGCTTCACCGAACCAGCCTTGCGGGCAATTGCCCACCGGGCGCTTGAGAAAGATACCGGCGCTCGTGGCCTGCGATCGATCATCGAAGAAGTGATGCTCGATGTCATGTTCGAACTGCCCGACAATGCCGGCTCCCGCTATGTGATTACCGAAGATGCCGTCGAAGGGCGCGAACGGGTCTATCCGATCGTCGAACCGAAAAAGAACAGCGCGTAACGTTCAATCTGCGGCCGTGTGATGCTTCACTGCCTCACACCCTGTCAGGCTCCAGTTTCGCGCTTCAACCCCAACGAGCCTGGAATCGATTTCGATCGGTTCCAGGCTCGTGGTTTTTTGGGGCAATTTGGACTGCCGATGTCGTGAAATCTGCAAATGACCCAAATTCAGGAGTTTGGTCCTTCACCGATGTCGCTAACAGAGTGGCTCGATAATCATGAAAAAGATGCAACTTGTTTGACCATCAAGACTTATCGTGCGGAGTCAGCCTTGCAAAACACTGAACTACTAGCCAGTTTTCCGCGTAGATGAATAATCGAAGGTCTGTGACGAATAGCCATTCGTCGAATCGTAGGAATCCACGTTTTTTTGGCCCGGCGATCCGCGCCAGCTCAATGAGGTAAAGACCAGTATGTTGTTCTTCGATCCGATGTATTTTGTCATCCTGGCCCCTGCGCTCATCCTGGCGATCGTCGCTCAGGTCTGGATGCGTTCAGCCTATGCGGCGGCCCAAAAGATGCCCGCGCCGTTGAGCGGCGCGGCTGCGGCGCGTCACGTGCTCGATCGAGCTGGCTTACAGGATGTTGCCGTTGAACAGACTCCTGGCCATTTGAGCGACCATTTCGATCCGCGCGCCAATGTGTTGCGATTAAGCCCCGAAGTGTATCAAAGCCGTACTCTCTCGGCCGTCGGCATTGCCGCGCACGAGGCGGGCCACGCGCTGCAGCATGCCGAACATTATGCTCCGCTGACGATTCGCAACGCTGCTGTGCCCATTGCGAGCTTCGGCAGTGGCGCGGGAGGGTTGGCCTTTGTGCTCGGCCTCATCATGCAATTGCCAGGCCTGATGCTTGCTGGCATCGTGTTATTCAGTCTGATTGTGTTCTTTCAACTCATTAATTTGCCGGTCGAATTCAACGCCAGCGCACGAGCCAAGCAGCAGCTCGTCGCACTGGGCATCGTGCCACGCGATGAGATGCCCTATGTCAATAAAGTGCTCAATGCGGCAGCGCTAACCTACGTGGCGGCGACGCTGGAATCGATCCTCGTCTTGGCCTATTACGTCCTGCGGTATTCTGGCAGCCAGAGCAATCGAGACTGACAATGTCCGACTTCATCCAAGTCTTAACGACCGTCGGCGAGCAGGATGAGTCCAGACGGATCGCCGACGCCTTGATCGAGCAGCGATTGGCCGCGTGCGTGCATCTTGTCGGCCCGATCGAGAGCGTTTACCGCTGGAACGGGACAATCGAAACGGCGGTCGAGTGGCAATGTTGGATCAAAACCCGCCGCGAGCTTTTCGAGGCGGTCGAAGCGGTCATCCGCAAGTTGCACAGCTACAATGTGCCCGAAATCCTGGTTCTGCCGGTGATCGCCGGCAGTGCGCCTTATCTCAAGTGGCTGGCGGACGAGACTGCAAGTTAGCCGGATTGCGCCGCGAAACTTCGCTCTTTGGCTTCCAATGCTTGCAACGACGCCAGCGGATAGTCGTCGCCTGCTGAACGATAACGTCGATTTCCAATTGATTGCGGATTTTCGTACCCACGTGGCCCTTGAAAGCCAACCATCTCGGCATCGCCCTGTTTTCGCGGCGCGGAAGGACTACATTCCACTGCTTTGCATGATACCATACAAGTAGGCGATCTCTTTTCCTTATTGCTGGTTTGCGGCGCAATGGCCATCGAATTCTTATGCCCGAACGGCCATCGAGTGACCGCGCCGGACGACCGCGCCGGACGGACGGCCAGTTGTCCGCGCTGCAACGTGCGTCTGCGGGTGCCGGCAATGAGTGGAGTCACAGCCGAATCCCTTTCGGCCAATGGATCGGAAAGCTCGCCGAAGCCAGCTCGCCAATCGGACTCGGGGGAATTGCAATTGCGCGACGAGCAACTGCAGGCGGCGAGCGCCGAACCGTTGATCGCCTTTCTCTGTCCGAACGGCCATCGGCTTACAGGGCCGGCGCGGTTGCAAGGTAAAGCGGGCGAATGCCCGCACTGTGGGACCAAATTTTTCATCCCACCGGTCGCCGATGAGAGCCAGTACACCGGTATCGACTCTAGCAGAGTGGCAGACGACTCCGAAGCGCTGCCGATGCCAGAAGACACGGGAGATTATTCCATGCGCTATTCGACCAATGTTCCGCAACTCTGTTTGCTGCTGCGAAAGCTGTGGGATGAAAAAGAACACGGCGCCGTCATTGAACTGCATCTCGATGGCGGCGCGATGATGGTTCCCGATTGGTTCGATGAGCATCACTCGTGCGATACTCACGGGCTGTTTGCAAACCAGGCCGCCGATGGCACGATTACGATGACCGCCGTCGCGTGGGACAGCATCAAGCGCGTGATCGTTCGCAACGTCGAAGGGATGCCCGACGGGATGTTTGAGTAGCGGCAGCGAACCTCAGGAACGAGGCATCGAGTAGTCTGTCAGCGCCTGATCGCCCGGTCCTCAATCGGGCGACCAAACGCCGAATGCAACAGGGCCAGCACGTACTTTTGGATATGACTGGAGAATATGCGGTATTCCAAACTTTCCCAGGTCTCAATTGCAATGGATGACAATACCGTGTATGGCAAACCTGGAAATGTACATCGCACATACCAAATTGCCGTCC
>JADZDJ010000258.1 GCA_020851115.1 Pirellulales bacterium | reverse complement strand
TGTCGCGAGTGGCGAGATCATCAGCGTTGATTATCAAGCTGCGCTCGCGATGCCCGGTGTCGTGGCATGCTACACGGCGGCTGATGTCGGCGGGCATAATGTGTTCGGTCTGATTGTGGCCGATGATCCGTTTCTGGCTGGAGAGGAAGTGCTCTATGTTGGCCAGCCCGTGGTCGTCATCGCAGCCGAAACGCCCGAGGCGCTCGCGGCGGCACGCAAAGTTGTGAAGATCGAGTGCCGAGCAAAGCCGCCGATTCTTTCCGTAGAACATGCGATTCGCGAGAACCGCTACCTTGGCCCGGTGCGACGAATTGCCCGCGGTAAGGTCGACGAGAATCTAGCGGCTGCTCCACACCGATTGAACGGTGAATTCACCAGCGGTGGTCAGGAACAGTTCTATTTGGAATCCCAAGCCGCCCTCGCCTATCCCGGCGAACAAGGCCAACTTGTTGTCCATTCGTCGACCCAGAATCCCACCGAGATTCAAGCCGTGGTCGCTGAAGTGTTGGGGCTTGGTCAGCATCAGGTTGTGTGCATCTGCAAGCGAATGGGCGGAGCTTTTGGCGGCAAAGAGTCTCAGGCTGCGATTCCCGCCATCATGGCGGCACTTGTGGCACATAAGACAGGCCGCTCGGCACGCGTGATCTACAACAAAGACGACGACATGTGTGTCACCGGCAAGCGGCACGAATACTTGACGCGTTGGGAAGTCGGCTTCGATGACGCCGGCAAGGTGCAAGCCGTGCGTTTTGAATTCTTCTCCAATGGCGGGGCCACGACCGATCTTTCGCCCTCGGTCATGGAACGCACCCTCCTGCATGCCGACAACTGCTATTACTTCCCCCATGCCGAGTTTACCGGCAAAATTTGCTTCACCAATCTGCCTTCGAACACGGCATTCCGAGGCTTCGGTGGGCCTCAAGGGATGGCCGTTACGGAGAATATGCTCGAATCGATCGCCCAGTATCTGGGGATCGACGGTTTGCAGGTCCGCTCGGCAAATCTTTACGGCATCAACAGCCGCAACGTGACCCCTTACGGGCAGGTTGTCGACAAAAATCATCTCCCCGTAATTTTCGATCAGCTTGCCAAGTCCGCTGAATACGAACGCCGCCGCGCTGAGATTACGGAGTTCAACGCCAAGTCGCGGCTGAAGGTACGCGGACTGGCGCTCACGGGGATCAAATTCGGTATCTCGTTCACCACCAAGTTCCTCAATCAAGGGAATGCGTTGGTCAATGTTTACACCGATGGCACGGTGCAAGTCTCGACCGGTGCGACCGAAATGGGCCAGGGAGTCAACGTCAAAATTAGGCAGCTCGTCGCCGACGAGTTTGCGATCGATTCCGCGTGTGTGCTCGTCATGGCCACGAGCACCGAGAAGAACAACAACACGTCTCCCACCGCTGCTTCCGCGAGCACCGACCTCAATGGTGCTGCTGCCGTAATCGCCTGTCAGCAGATCATGACGCGCTTGCGCGAGTTTGCTGCCGAGCACCTGGCCGACAGCGAATCAGGACTCGTGGCGTCATCCGAGCACATTCGGTTTGAGGGGGGCCAGGTCTATGATGACCGTCAGCCGCGTGTGCGTGTCAGTTTCGGGCAACTCTGCGAAGATGCCCGTCGTGAACGCGTGGACCTCGGTGCACGTGGTTTCTTCGCGACGCCCGGAATCGATTTCAATCGCGAAACGGGCCGGGGGACGCCGTTCTTTTATTTCACTCAAGGCGCTGCTGTTGCCGAAGTGGAGATCGACCGCTTCACGGGCGAAATGCAGGTTCTGCGGTCAGACCTATTGATCGACATCGGTGAATCGATCAATCCTGGCATCGACCGTGGCCAGATTATCGGGGGATTTGTCCAAGGCATGGGCTGGGTCACCAACGAATGCCTTGTGTACAACGAGCGGGGGGAGCTGCTTTCTCACTCGCCGACGACCTACAAGATTCCCGCGATTACTGATGTGCCAGCAATATTCAACCTCAACTTGTTTGCCAACTCGGATAACACGCAGAACGTGGCCAAAAGCAAGGCAGTGGGCGAACCACCGCTCATGATGGCGATATCTGTCTGGGCCGCGGCGAAGAATGCGTTATCTTATTTGAGTCCAGGCGGTGAGCTCGATCTCAAGCTCCCCGCCACGGGCGAAGAGATCTTGCGGGTGATTACCGCCTGCACCGAGAAGTCAACGTCTGTTTCCGTTTCTTGACCCAGAAAGTGCAATCCCTGGGCGTGATTGTATCTTGTTATGCCGACACCGCACGGATTCGTTGAGAACCTGGCTGAGCTTGCACGCAGCGGCGCACCGTTCGTGAGTGTGACCATGGTTCAGGCCATCGGCAGCACTCCACAGGACACAGGCACCAAGATGCTTGTCACCGCCAGCGGGTTGCACAGTGGCACCGTCGGCGGCGGCAAAGTCGAATTCAAAGCCATTCAACACGCACAGGCCATGCTTACCCAAGCGGGCAGCGATGCCCCCACCCATGAGCTGGTGGAATGGAACCTGCAACGTGACGTGGGCATGACGTGTGGCGGAGTGGTGAAACTTTTCTTCGAGACTTACAACCACGCCGACTGGCACGTGGTCATCTTCGGTGCCGGCCACGTTGCAAGTGCTGTCGTGCAATGCCTTGGATCGCTCGAATGTCAGACCACTTGCATTGACTCCCGGCCAGAATGGCTGGCAAAAATCTCTGATCGCGGTCGTCTCAGGAAAATTCGGAGCGCCGATTTGCCTTCGCAAGTCGCCGAACTGCCTGACCATGCGTTTGTGCTCTGCATGACGATGGGGCATGCGACGGATCGGCCCGTAATTGCCGAGATTTTTCGGCAAGGCCGCAAGTTTCCTTATCTGGGCGTAATTGGTAGTAAGGCGAAGCGGTCTGTACTCGTCCGAGAATTAATTGCCGACGGCTTCGACCGTGTGCAGGCCGAGGCATTTCATTGCCCCGTCGGATTGCCGTTGGGCACGAACCAGCCAGGCGAGATTGCCATCAGCGTTGTAGCGCAGCTCATTCAAGAGCGCGATCGATGGCGGGCAGCCAAGACAACCTGAAAAACAAATAACGCCCAGGCATTGCAATGCCTGGGCGTTAAAGTTAACTCAGTTTAGCTGGATTCCAGACTACTTGCGACGGATCAGCAGGCAACCGAAGCTTGCCAAGGCCAGACCGATAGTGGAAGGTTCAGGGATAAGCTCTGTACCCTGCACATAGAAATTGTCCCAGCGATTGTTGCCGGAAGCATTCGTCGCGCCACTATAGGTAATGCGGAACATGGCATTCGGGTTGTTGTCGAGTCCCGCGATCGCGGTGAAGTCGAGCGAGACCGTTGCGAAGGTCGCCGACAAAGCGCCGGCCGAACCCGTGTAAGCACCAATGTCGGTCCAATTCGCGCCGCCATCGACGGAATATTCGAACACGCGACTCGTAAAGCCAGTTGCAGTTCCCCGCTGCGACCAGGAGACAGTGATGTCTTCAAAGCCGGTTGTGGGAACACTAAAAACTGACCTGGAACCGTTACTCTGGTTGCCTACAAACGAGAACGAACCA
>JADZDJ010000257.1 GCA_020851115.1 Pirellulales bacterium | reverse complement strand
GGCCTCGCCCAACGCAGCGTATTTTGGGTCTTCGCCCGCCCAAGCCCGCGGCACAGAAGCAACAAAAAAGCACCAGACCGCCAGCCAGCAGAGCCACTCCAGCGGCCGCATTTCGCTCCGTCCATTCCTGCTGCGGCGACATTCATCGAGCGCCATAGTTCGCCCATCAGCCGATCCGTGTGAATCTGCGCAAGAGATTACGCAGTTGGAAATTACACGTCCGATTATAGGTCGGCGACCTTGAGAGTCAATTTTACCCAAATTGTCGCGACGAAAGCGCTGAAACGATAAGCACTTGTGGTTCGTTCGTCAGCGGCGTGGCGACGTTTGCGGGACAACCGCCTGTCGAGACGCGGCTGACGGCTCAGCACTTGAATTTTTCGCTTGCGTCGGTGGTTGGGCCTGTTGCGGAGCAACGGTGGGCGGCTGTTTGACGACGTGCTTATAGCCAAATTTTGTCGGCTTTGAAAAGTCCGTAAACCAGCCCTGAATTGCTTGCAGTGGCGAATTGACCGAATGCTTGTTAAAGGTGTACACCGTCCGCACCATATTGGCTGTTGTAGCGCCAGGATCGACCACGTTCATCGCGTAGGGCAGCATGTCGGCTTTCGTGAGGATCACCTCGACATACTGGAAGTTTTGAGCGTCGCGGCGAAACTTCGGAACGACTTGCAGCCAAACGGTTTTCCCTTTTTCCTGCGGAGGAGTAATGTCGCGGATAAAATATCGCTCCTTCAAGGCCGCGGCCTTCGCGCCAAACACAAACGGCAATGGACCTTCGGTAATCGCCTTGCCCTGCAACTCTTTTGGCAATGGATACTCATCGATTGACTTGTCGGCGATGTTGACGTTGTAAATCGATGTGCCCGAGCAGGTCCAGTGCTCGCCGTCACCGCCCGGCGTCTTGTCGTATTCACCCGATTTTGGGTTCTTCACAAAGACATAGGTTTCATCAACGCGAAACATTCCTCGATCTGGTGCTGCATACTTGATTTGTCCAAGATCCTGTGCGCTGGCCTGGCTGTTGTCGTTGCCGGTGAATGCCGGATTGAACGTGGCGCGACTAAATGAACAGCTAAACGTCTTGATGTTGTTGCTTTGCGCTTCCCATTCCGCGAGCAGCGCATTGACCTCCGTCTGCGCTTGCTGCGATAAGACAAAGGGCGGCTGAACTTGCAGTTGTTGCGGCCGAGCGGGTTGGCCGTTTTGCAGCACTGTGCCCTGTGGTTGACCTTGACCCTCATTGGGTTGCCCGGCTCGATTCGGTTGCCCGTTGGAACCAGCTTGATTCACTGGCGGCAACGCCTGGACTTGCGCTCCTTGATTCATTGGCTGCACCGTCCCTGGCTGGGCGCTGTGGTTTGGCTGATTGCCAGCCTGAGGCGAATTGCCGCGCAGCGGATTGTTCGCTCCGCCGCTTTGGGCCAAAAGTGCCGCCGCGCTCAACCAGACGGCAAACCCACCTGCGATCGTCCCGCCGCGTGCCAATCGACTCATATACCAAACCTCGGCTAGCGTATCTGAAAGCTGATCCAAAATGCGTGTATGAAATGCGAATCCCGTCGCCAACAGACCTGCAGCGCGACGAATTCGAGCACGGGATTTCCCTTGCTAGAACCTTTCGGTCACGTTCTGAAATCCTGAATCGAAAAACAGCCGTCCAAAAGCCGCGAAATCTTATCGGCACATGGCCACTAGCCCTAGACCGATTTGCGAAAATTTTCGGCAACCTGCTAGCACTTCGCGCAGCGGCGTTCACATCGCGATTTCCGTCCGTAATCAATATTCATGAGATCCAGCACTGATGAATATGCTGTGGCTTGCGGCGTCGTGACTATCAGAAGTGCGCCGCGCGAAAAAACGTTAACGCGAACAGCCGCGGTCGTTGCCAGCCCGCGGCTGCGAACTGCGTTGTTGCTTCAGATCGAATTCGCTTGCTAAAAGCAAACCTCGAATCGGGCAAACAGGCCGTCGATCCCCATGATGTTCGAATCGTCGATCGGGCTTGAGAACACGTTGCCATGGATCTGCTCGAAAGCGCCTAGATCCCACCAGGCTTGAAACAAATAGCCGGCAGAGAGGCTGATGTTGCGCGAGATTTGATAACTGCCTCCGAGGTCGATTTCGGCCACTGGAATCAACCGTGTGTGGCTGTCGAAATAGTTTTCGGTCACGCTGGCATCGATTGCCGGAGTCTTACGCGTTTCGCCCAGCTTCCATCCGCCCAGCAACAGCGAGAGATTCGTCCGCGCAAATAGCGAGAGCCGCCCGTCGCCGAACAATCGCCGGCCCTCCAAACCCACGCGCGGCCCGGCCCCGACGAAGTCGCCGTTGATGAACCAAGCGCTCGCCAGCGAATCGTCGCGATTCTGCAACAGGCCATTATCTTGCCGGTGGATGTCCGCTATTCGCACTCCGGCAAAATACTTCAGCGACCAAGGCTGGCAGCAGGTACATGGATCACACGGGCTGCAACCGCCGTAGCTCAAGCACTTGGCGTACTCGATGTCGTACAGATTAAACCGCAGATCGTTGCTGACCAGCAGCCGCTGACCGGGAAGCTGCGTTGCCGTGTTCAATTGGCCGAAGAAAATTTCCGAACCGTCGCTCGGTGCACGTTCAGTCGCCTGATTTACGCAGTTGTCGTAATTCCAGTAGGTGAACCGAAGTTCGCCGTCGCAATCGCGGAAGCGATAGCCCAGCGACGTTCGCAAGCCGCTGCTATAGCCAAAGTCGCGCGGCACGACCGTGTCGGTTTCGGTGAGCCGCTCTTGTGCATCGAGCTGCACCGTGCTCCTCACGTAGGCCGCGTTTTCGCTGAATGTCGGACGCATCAGTAAGTAGTCGACACTGCCGAACCAGCCACCGCAGTTATAGCAAGGCGACCACTGCGGGCCACAGAAATCGCCGTAGGACGAATCGCAATCGCGCCACTCCAAATCGGCGTGTTCGCTTGGCATCGCGCTATCAGGCGCGACCGATTCCGGCGCGCTCGAACCCATTGGGCCGGCTTGACGGGCACTGGCCAATGCACCAGAAAAACTGCGGGCTGGCGCACTTCGTTTCGGCTCTCGCCAATATCGTTCGGCAGCGCTTTGACTGATACGCGAGCTTGCCTCACGCGGCGGCATCGGGTGTGATGGCGGCGAGGCGAACTTCGTGCTGTACGATGCAAGTGTCGCTGAAAGGGTCGGATGTTGTTGAGCGTGCGTCCTGATTTGCGAAAGCTTGTTCACTTGCACGCTGGCTGCCGAACGATTCGCCGGCAATGCTGGCTGTAGCTTTGGTAGCGGGATCGAGGAAGATTCAGGTGGATCAACCGACCCGGCTCCCGCCCGATACGCCTGCACCGATTCGGCATCGGCTGAATACGCGCTGGCGAAGTCGTCGTCCAGTGGAGATTCGGTTATTTCCGCCGGGTCTTGCTCGGGCAGTCCTTCTTCCGAGCCAACCGGGTTCGCAAGCAGCCGAGGTAGGTTGCTGTCGGAAACTTGGATGTAGATAGTATTCGGATCTGCTGCTTTGGTAATACTGGCAGCAAGCACCGCGTAGAACGCCAAAAGCGAGCACATTCTCACGCGCATCGTGAAATCCCCCCTCGAAGAATTGCGCCAATGGCGGCGTAAATTGGCCTAACTTACTCAGTGCGGAATAGACTCGGTAAACCGTTGCCGGTTATGACGACCATGCGGTTCGTGCGGGCCGCGCCCTTTCAGCTTTACTATCTATCGGGCCAAGAATTACCGTCACTTGCCGAACTCATGGAAAAGAAGGAAAACTGCGCCAAATCGGCAAACCCTATCTAGGCGACAAAGTTTGCCAATATTTGGGAAGAATAGCGAGAATTTGGCGTCCGTTGCCGCTGGGCCGGCCTGAAAACTTGCCTCGCATAAAGCACCGAGCGAGAAGTTGCGCAGTTTGAAAAGCTTAGGCGTGGTGACGATTATTTACCGGTGCAAAACCCTCAGAAAAGATTTCGACGCCACCAGCGCCTTCGCACCCTTGTCGAACCATGCTTCTCAGTTTGCTTAATTTACGCAAACCGTCAGCGGCAAATTCGGGTTTTGGCATTGCAGCACTCTCGCTATACTCCCGCCGACCGTTGACCGAGTAGTTCGCATTTCCGCCAACCTTCTTATCCCGGCGGGTCGCACTCTCGCTCAGTTCATCGCACAAATCGCGTATCGGCGTTGGCATTGATGAGCCGCGCCCGCTCAAGTTCTCGACCATGCTTCGTTGTGCTGCAGTCGTGATATTCGTTACCGGGCTTGTCGGTTGTGGCACGACCCGCTGGACCGACACTACGCGCACCGCAACCGAGCAAATGTTGGTCTCCGACGCCATCGACCGGGCCGTAAGCCGCATCGACTTTAAGACGATGTCTGGCCAAAGCGTATTCCTCGATACGTCCTATCTCAATCTGGTCACGGATAAGGATTATCTCATCAGCACATTGCGTCAACACATGCTGGCCAGCGGTTGCGTGATGGAACCGACCAAGGAAAAGGCCGATTTCATCATCGAAGCTCGGGCCGGCGCAGTCGGCACGGATCGGCACGACGTTCTCTACGGCCTTCCCGCGATCAACTTGCCGGTCGCGCCGGTGCAGGGCGTACCCACGGCGACTCCGGAAATTGCATTGGCCCGTCGCACCGATCAGAAAGGGGTGGCAAAAGTCGCCGTCTTTGCATATCACCGCGAATCCGGACGCCCCGTGTGGCAATCAGGAGTCGACACGATCGCCAGCCGCGCACAAAACAGTTGGCTCTTCGGCATCGGGCCGACACAGCGCGGCACGATTTACGACAAGGCCCAGTTTGCCGGTGGCGAATTCCGCTTTCCATTGCTTTCGCGGAAGAAGAAAGAAGATCTGCGCACCGTCCGAGTCACTCGCGAAACGCAATTCAACGATCCCAATATCCTGGCGATGCGCCCTGGCGACGAGTTGGCAAAATTCGGCGAATCGTTGAAATCGCCCGCGCTGCCAATGGCCGCTCAAACCAATCTGTCGTTTACCACACCGTCGGTACAGGAACGGCTGAATAGCTCGATCTGGGTGCAACCGGTCGCGCCGATCAGCGTCGCCACCGCACCGACGGCAGGTATGATTTCGAGCCCGCCGTCGATGCCATCGCCAGCCATTCCCCATCAACCGGCATCGGAGCCGATCCCGGCCGCAAAATTACTCGGGCCGCTCGTCCGCTGATTCTAGCGCTCATTCGCGGAGGACCAACGCCGCGAACCCTAAGCTGGTTCTTGTTGCGTCAAGCAATGAAATGCGCCGAGTCCCCAGAACAGGTCTCGCGCAGGGATCGCCACAATTTCTCGATCGGGCAGCAATTTGGCGAGCGTCTCGTTCACTCGCGCATCGGACGGATCGCCGAATTCCGGCACGACTGCGACGCCGTTGGCAAGATAAAAGTTGCAATAGCTGCCAGGGATGCGCTGGCCTTCGTAGTGCATCGGCCGCGGCATTGGGAGCGGAACGATTTCCAGCGGACGATCGTCTTCATCGGTCATGTGCTGCAGTCGCTTGTAATTGTCTTGTAGCGGGCGGTAATTGGCATCGGCAGGATCCTCTTCGACGACGGCCACCACGGTTCGAGGGCCGACAAAGCGAGCCAATTCGTCGATATGGCCGTCGGTGTCGTCCCCTTCGATTCCTTCGCCCAGCCAAAGAATTTTTTTTGCGCCGAGATAGCCGGCCAGGTATTGCTCGATGTCGGTGCGACTCAGTTTGGGGTTGCGATTTGGGTTGAGCAGGCACTGCTCGGTGGTGAGAAATGTGCCGCGGCCATTCGTGTCGATCGCGCCCCCTTCCAGGACAATCCCTGGCGAGAATCGCTGCCGATCGGTGACTTCGGCAATCCGACGAGGCACATCGTTGTCCAAATCAAACGGCGGATACTTACCGCCCCAGGCGTTGTATTGCCAATCGACGAGCGCCGGCGGCAATTGGTCGAGGCCGACGAGAAAGGTGGGGCCGTGATCGCGAACCCAGGCGTCGTTGGTGGGAATATCGTGAAGTGTGACGTTCGGCACGTCGCCGACCATGCCTTGAGCCTTGGCCATTACCGCTGTCCCGCCGGCCAGCACGTTGACGCGCTCGAATCGCGCAAGCGTCTTGACGAACCGGGCAAAAATCGGCGGGATCAACTCAAATCTTCCCGGCCAGCTTTCCAGTTTATGCGGCCACGCGAGCCACGTCGAAGCATGTCGCTCCCACTCGGCAGGCATCGAGTAGCCGATCGCAGCGGGGAGGGTGGAAGTGGGAAGAGTGAAGAGAGACATACGATTGGTAGAGGCAAGAGGTGTGGAACGGAGATTGTTTGGCGAAGGTAGTGACAGTCGTTCTCAGCCGCGATACGGCTTCGCTGACGAAACGGTTAAGGATGGCTGTCACTATCATCTCCCGAAAAGCAAAATCGCATCACTTCCGGCGGCGTTTGAAGCTAACCTTTCTCCGGGGCAACAGAAAATGGAACAGCGCTGAGCCAGCGATCGCACGTTTTCAGTCGAGATAGCGTTGGGTAATTCCTCCGTACGCATCGATCCGGCGGTCGCGCAGAAACGGCCAATGAGTGCGGACGACATCGATGCGGGCGAGGTCGCATTCGACAATTATCGTTTCTTCCTTGTCGTGCGACGCCCGCGCGATGATGTTGCCGTTCGGGTCGGCCACGAATGATGCGCCCCAGAATTCGATGCCTTGTTCCGTACCGACGCGATTGACGGCCGCGACGAAGACGCCATTGGCAATCGCGTGGCTGCGCATCATCGTTTCCCAGGCGGCGTGCTGGCTCGTGCCAAATTCTATTTTCTCGGCGTGCAACCATCCGATGGCCGTGGGGTACAACAGAATTTGTGCGCCGTGCAGGGCGGTCAACCGCGCTGCTTCGGGATACCACTGGTCCCAGCACACCAACGGGCCGACTTTGCCGAATTTCGTGTCAAATGCGCCAAATCCCAAGTCGCCCGGCGTGAAATAGAATTTCTCGTAATAATTCGGGTCGTCGGGAATGTGCATCTTGCGATAGACTCCCGCCGTGCCGCCGTCGGCGTCGAAGACAACCGCCGTGTTATGATAAATGCCTGGCGCGCGGCGCTCAAACAACGAGCCGACAATCGCCACGCCGTGCTGCTTGGCGGCAGCGGCGAGGATCTCGCTCGTTGGACCTGGAATTGGCTCGGCCTCGTCGAATCGCCCATGCTCTTCACTCTGGCACGGATACAAACCGTGGAATAGTTCTTGCAAACAGACAATGTTCGCGCCGGCCGCAGCCGCCTCGGCAATTCGCGCAAGCACCTTATCGACGTTTTTCTGCTTGCTCGCCGTACAGCTTATTTGCACGAGTGCGAGGTTGATGCAATGTGAGGCAGGGGGAAGGGGCATGGTGGAGCGGAACCGAAGGAAATGATGAACGATGAATTGGGAAAGTCCTACGGTGATTTTCGATGGAACATAATGCCAAGTAAAAAGTTGCGCTACCGGCTGCCGGAAGTCTGCCTAGTCAAATTCATCATTCATCATGACGGACTGCATCATTCTCACGGAACTCTGAACCCTCCTAGTCGCAACCCGACTTCGATGGTAACGTAATCTGCCTGATGAGTGTACCCGTCGGACTGTTCATCACCGGAAATGATACCCACGTCGGCAAGACGCATGTGGCGGCGATGATCGCCAAGGCCGCGGCTGCGGCAGGTTTGCGCGTCGGTGTTTATAAGCCGGCAGCGAGTGGTTGTGAATCCGATGGCGCGGTTGTTTCGGCCGATGCGGTGCAATTGTGGCAAGCTGCCGACCGCCCTGGTGATCTCGATCGAGTCTGCCCTCAGCGTTTCGCCGCACCCCTGGCGCCACATCTGGCCGCCGCTGCCGAAGGCCGGCAACTCGACCGCGACTTGCTTCGTCGCGGCCTGGATTACTGGCGCGAACGTTCGGATTTTCTTATTATCGAAGGCGCTGGCGGCCTGATGAGTCCACTAGGAGCCGATGAATTCGTGGCCGATTTAGCCTACGACCTTGGCTACCCGCTACTCGTGGTGGCAAAAAATCAAATCGGCGTCATCAATCAAACTCTGCAGACGTTGATCGTTGCCGCGACGTTCCGCGACGGCCTCGATGTTGCCGGCATTGTCCTGAATCGGCCGATACCACCGGATGACGATCCGAGCCTTACCGACAATCGGTGCCAGTTGGAAAACCATGCCATTCCGCCAGTGCTCGCGGAAGTGGCGTTTGGGCAAGGTGATTTTTCGCCGGCCGTGGATTGGATGGCGGTGGCATCCCACGCCGTCAAGTAAGCCGTTTGCATGGCAACCTTCGGAGCCTCGCTTTCAATGAAGCGCGATCGGCTCGCAGCCGATGTCGATGGATCGCTTCTTTGTGGGCGAGGCTCGGCTACGAATGCACAGCTAATTGCGGCTCGGCGAAGTGCGGCCGGCGGCTTTCGGCTTGAGTCGTGTCGAGCGACAGCTCCATCGTCATCGTCCACCTACCGTCGGCGTCGCTCATTACGTGCCAGTGCGGCACAACGCAGACCGACTGGTGTACCAGTTCAAAGCCCCCTTCCGACTGACTGACGGTTTCAATGGGATAAGTCCAAAGATGCGTCGGCCGATTGAACGAGAAACCGACATCGATTCCCAGCCATTGGTCAACCAAATTCAAGTCGCCAATGTCCTTCAAATCGAGTCGCGCACCTAGTTGACCGAGGCGATGGTGATCTCCCGTGTAGAAAAATCGATCCTCAGCCCCTGCCGGCAAGCCTGAGAAATTGAACTCCACGCCGAAATGGAACGACCGCTCGCGCGGCAAGCCTTCAATTAAATAAACGATCTCGACCGTCGAGCTACCGGCCTGCAAGGTGACGCCTTTCGTGATTCGCAGCGGCACGCCCCAGGCGTTCCCGTTGCGCGAAAGCTGTGCCTGCACGCGATCGGGGCTGCGGCGGAGCTTGGCTTCGTAGGCCCCGCCGAGAAAATCGCCGCGCTCCATCGCTTGATTTTGTTGAACCGCTTCGGCAGGAACTTGGTCGTCGAAGAAATGGTCGAGCAGGCTCTTGCGCTGATAAGAATCATATTGCAAGTGGCGGTCGAGATCGGCCTGCTTGAATTTCGCCGGCGAATTGGCATCGATCACGCTGCCTCCGGCCGCTGTCGGCCCGGCCAGCACTTGGCGGTGATACGCCTCCGGCCGGCGGCTGAGCGTGGCCAGCAGGTTGTGGCAAATCCCGCGAACGTCGAGTTCGTAGAGCTGTCCGCCGCGACTGGGATTCAACAGCGCCACGAGCCGATCGTTTGCTAGCTTCAAATCGGGCCGTCCGTCGAGATTGAAATCGTCCGACAGCGCTTCGACCCACGGTTCGTATCGGCCGGCGGCGCGGTCGAGTAGGTTGTCGGCCGCAATCAGATGCTGGTAGACGGCGTTGCGCAAGTGCGGCAAATAAACGCCGCCAAACGCTCCGTGCCAGTACGAGCAATTGCACTGGCCGCGATAGAGTTCGGTTCGCGCCTGCCGCAATAATTCTTCGCGCGACTCCCCAGCCCTGCCGTTCGTGCCGATGTGCGGTAAAGGAATCGCCGAATCGCTGCCGCCGAGATGTTGGGCGAGTCGATGGCTGACCATCATCATCCGCGCATACATCTCGCCCGATTCGGGATACTTCACCAAAAAATTCTGCCACAGGCCGCCGCGAACGAAGTGCGAAATCGCCGGCCATTGTGGAGAACCTTGCAAAGCCTTTCGAGCACCCTCATAGGCCGCCAGCCGGTCGGGCGGCAGCACCCACTCGGTCATTTCGCGGTAACTTCCTTCCGGGATGTAGATTTTTCCCAGCGGCGCGACATTCTCGATCGTTTCCGAGGGAGTCGTCATCTGCAGCCAATCGCGATTGGCGTAGACCAGATCGAAAAATTGTCGCAGCCAGCCCTCTTCAAACACTGGCCGTTTCGTGCCGGGCCAACTGCCAAACTTTTCTCCGTCGTCGGCAAACACCGCCACCGCGCCGGTCTGGCGCTCCGCGATGCTGCGCAGATAGTCGATCGATTCCTGCACCGCGGCAAACGGAATCACGTACCGCAGTTTTTCGCTGCCGGGAAAAACACGCAGCAGTTTGCCGTCGTCCTCGGTAAGGTAGTAGCCAAACAGTTGTTCTTCCACCAGTCCGGCGGCTTTGAAATGGGAATCGTCGAGAATGATGTATTCGACGCCGGCCTCAACCAGATCTCCGGTCATGCTTTGTTCCCAGACTCGCTCTGGAATCCACATTCCGCGAACTTCGGCGCCCAAGCGATTCTGCAACCACGTGCGAAAGCTGCGAATTTGCCCCACCCGATCGCGCGGCGGAATCATGGCCAAAATCGGTTCGAAGAACGCGCCACCGATGATCTCGATCCGTTTCGCTTGAACCAAGGTCGCCAGACGATCGATGTATTCGGGATGATGCGTATCGAGCCATTCCATCAGCGAGCCGCTGGTGTGTAGCGCAAACTTCAACTCGGGATAGCCCTCCAGCAAGTCGAGCAGCGGCCGATAGCTGTCTTGAAAGTTCTGCTCAAAGACGCCGTCGAAGTTGCCGATCGGTTGGTGATCGTGCAGGATGAAAAGGAACCGGATCGAGTTGGGCATTGGAAGCGGCAGTCGGTTGCCAGCGGTCAGTGGTCGGTTGAATTGGGTCGAACGATCGATTTGGCGCCACGCGTTCGAGTCGGCGTTTCAGCCAAGCGATTGCGCGGTTGTTAGCCTTCTTTTCCTACGTTGTTGCGACAGCGAGGTGCGCACTGTCGAAGGGTAATGCAATTGGTGCGCCTTTTGCGATGGCAGCGTCTGGAGGCCGGTTTGCGGCCGAGGCACCCATTGCGAATTCTAACGGTTAGTCCTACTGCGACAAAATGGCAATTCAAACCCGTGGAGCAGGCATTCCTGTCTGCCGAAGCTGTCTGCGCTTCGCGACAGCCAAGCATGTCTGCTCTGCCTCTAGCCGTGCCGCAATTCCGCAGCAGCTCGTTCCGGCGGAACCGGATTGATGTAACAGTCCGTCCCCAACTCGAATCCTGCCAATGTCGTGATGCGCGGAAGAACCTCTATATGCCAGTGATAGTGGTCCGCGCCGAAGGTGTCAAAGGGGGCGGTATGAACGATGTAATTGTAAGCGGAAACTTTGACGATCCGTTCAAGTTTGAGCAGTGTGCCGCGCAACAAACTGGCCAATTCGGGCAAGCTGTCGCGGTTAGTTCGACTGTAATGCGCCTGATGCGCACGCGGCAATAGCCACATTTCGTAAGGAAACCGCGATGCGTGCGGGCAGAGGACAACATAGTTTGCCGTCTCGGCGACGACGCGCTTGCTGCCTGCCGCATCAACGATCATTTCACACGCTGGGCACTGCGCGGCAAGGAAGCTTTGCAGTCGGCGATTCGGCTCGAAGGAGGCAGCTTGCACCGCGAACCGTGTTTTCTCTTGCGGTGTGATCGAATTCCATTGCAGCACGATCAGTTGGCTATGTAGGTGCGACAGCGTCGCGCCCGCCGCGGGGCCGTTGTTCTTGAAGATCATCACACTCGATCGCGGATTGGCCGCGGCAAGCTGCGCGATTCGTTCACGGTAAACATCGAGCACGTCGGCGAGCTCGGCGTCGTCGAGTTCAATGGTGCTGGTTAAATGGCGAGGGGACTCGACGATCACTTCGTGCGCGGAGACTCCAGCCATTGCCGTTGTTGCGCCCGCCGTCGTGATTGCAGGAAACTTGTTCGGAATCACCCGTACTTGCCAGCCGACGCCGTCCGGCTCGCTATTCGCGGCGCGGCGCGCAAACGTTTCTCCCGGTGTGAGCCGCTCGCTACCTGCGCAAAACGGGCATTCACCGCGATCGCGAGCAACCGGCTCTAGAAGAATTTCGCGCGGCCGCGCGCCACGATTCTCCGCCACAATCACCCAACAGCCGGTGATCGAATTGCAGCGAAGATCGGACATAGATAGAGACTAGGAGTGAGGGGCGAGAATGCGCGATTCATTGCTCTTTTTTCATTTCGCCGTGCATCTGCTTTCTTCCTTCGGCCTTGAATCGCCGTGCCTCTTCCATCCGCCGGTCGGCTTCGACGTTTCCTCCCCAGAGCCAATTGATCTGCCAGAATCGCTTATTGTTCTGCGCCAACTCAGGCGTCAGGTGTGCTTCCCATTCCAGTGGTCGATAGGTGCCAAACACACGATCCCAAAAATCGAACGCCATGCCGAAGTTGCAATGCCACTGATTGTGAGCGTGATGAATAAAATGCACCGGCTGACGCATCCAAAAACACTTCTTGGGATTCTCATGCTGCAATTGATGAGCAAAGGCCGAGAAAAAGGCAAAGCCATTCGCTCCTAGCAGCCAGCCAATCCCTGCTGGCAGTGAAATCAACAAT
>JADZDJ010000256.1 GCA_020851115.1 Pirellulales bacterium | reverse complement strand
CTCAGGTGCAAGGGGCTGATTTTCAGGACACAACCTCCCAAGGTTTCACTGCGGCGCAACTCTACTCGACCGCCAGCTACCAGGCCCACGAACTGACGGGGATCAACTTGGGCAGCAACAACCTGGCCGGCTGGAACTTCGCCGGACAGAACCTCACGAATGCGGAATTCTACAGTACCACGCTGACCAGTGCCGACTTCACCGGTGCTCAGGTGCAAGGGGCTAATTTTTATAACACAACCGCCCAAGGTTTCACCGCGGCGCAGCTCTACTCGACCGCCAGCTACCAGGGCCACGATCTGAAGGGGATCGGCATGAATTACAACGACCTGGCCGGCTGGAACTTCGCCGGACAGAACCTCACGAATGCGGTCTTCGAGTCTGCCACGCTGACAGATACCGACTTCAGCCAAGCGAACCTCACGAATGCGGACTTCTACTCTGCCAAACTGACCAGTGCCAACCTCACCGGGGCCGATGCGCGGGGAGCGCAAAGCCTCTCGACTAGCGGCGTCGTCACCACCAATCTGATTGGTGCCAACGGCCACCTTGCCGGCTTGAATCTGAACGCGGGAGAGCAGCTCGTCATCCGCGATTACGACGGCAATCCGTCGTTGAACCCCGCCGGGCCGCCGATCGCCATTCAAGTCGATCAGCACTTCGCGATGGCGTCCGGCGGAACGCTCCGCTTCGTCTTCGAGTCCGACGCCTGGAACTCGACGATTTCGTTTGCTCCCAGCATTCCAGTTTCGCTCGGCGGCAGCTTGGAATTGACTTTCGCCGACGGCGTGGACGCGGCCGGGCAAATCGGCCGGACGTTCGACCTGTTCGACTGGCCGGGAGTTTCCCCACAGGGCGAAATCACCTTGCTTAGCCCGTACACTTGGGATCTTTCGAAGCTTTTTACCACGGGTGAGGTTCGATTGATTTCGGCGTTTACTCCGGGGGATTTTGATGGCGATGGCAATATAGACGGGGCTGACTTTTTCGCCTGGCAATCGAATTTTCCCAAGGCGAGCGGGGGCACGTGGGCCGATGGGGATGCCGACGGCGATGGGGATGTGGACGGGGCGGATTTTGTCGTCTGGCAGACGCATTTTTCGCCGAGCGCCGGCGCAGGGGCATCGCCGGTGCCGGAGCCGGCTTCCATGACGGCAATGCTGATCGCGGTCGGTTTATTGGCTGCCAGGCGTGCCTACACTTTTTCGAGCTTGGCGAACGGGCGTTTCGCGGTCCGCGCTTTGCCGTAGCGCAGCGCCGATGAGCGTCGGCGTGCAATGAATGGTGTTTGCGCTACAGCGCGCCGAGAGCGCGCCGATCAACGCGGAGGCATGGAGCTTGGGGAAACCTGGGCACAACCAGCGAATCTCGCATCGATTCGCCACCGGTTGCTGTCGAAGACTGCCTATTACCTGTTGACTGCGCGCTCAGCCGGGGTTGCCGTGCGGGGTGGCGTCGACGGTGGGAGTTTCGGCGACTTCGTGGGGTTCCGACTTCGGCGGCTCAAACTTTGGCGCGGTGGGCGCTTCGCGCTCGTCGATCGGTTCGTCGTAATGCGAAACGCGGCGTTCGCGCGTCGCATCGTCGATCTCACCTTCGATATTTCGCAGGCCCTTTTTGAATTCCGTCACGCCTTTGCCAAGATTGCGGGCGACTTCTGGAAGGCGGCTGCCAAATAGCAGCACGGCAAGGATGCCGAGAATAATCAATTCCGGCCCACCGATATTGGGAAGAAACGCAAACAACATCTTCGCACCCCGATTACTTGGTTTCGATCACCGGCTTCCAGGCATCTGAACCGACGATTCCGTTCGATCAGCCTTTTGCCGCGACCGAAGCGTCGTTTTCCGAGATGTTCTTTTTGCCACTTTTTTCGAGCCGAGCTTGCTCTTCGTCGTCATCGATTCCTTGGACGCCCTTTTTGAATTCGACCACGCCTTGGCCAAGCGAACGCATCACTCCCGGCAGCCGATTGCCGAACAAGAGCAAGATGACAAAACCCAATACGAGCAATTCGGGAAGCCCGATGGACCCCAGAAACGCAAAGAGCGAGATCATAGCATTAACTCGATGAATTGGGCGGAGGTAGGAAACGCGGTCGCACGAACAAATCGCCCGATGATGGCCGAGATCGACCGTGGATGGTCGTTGTTTTGCCCGGACGACAGACGCATCCTAGTTCTATTCTAGTGGTCGGCAGGGGAGTGTCAAACGAGTAGAAGACGATTTTAAGCGGCAAAACTGCCGATGCCGCTTCGGTTTAGGTAGGCAGTGACGACCGTGCGGCAGAGATGAGCTTGCGAGTTTTTAAGGCGAAATCGCGGGAATGCGACTCGTGGCGCAGCGCCCAAAAAGCCGCCAATTCGCGCTAAACTCACCACGGCCGCACAAAGAACCTGGAGAAAAGCAGAAGTATCGAAGGAAAGACTGGCAGACGGTTCGCCGCCGCACGCCAGTTGCCGCCGTTCGCAACGGTTTTATGGCCATTCGGCTGCGCGACCTCCGTGCCTCGGTGAGGAGAAGCATGGGTTCGTGGAACACGTAGCGACGAAACGTGGGCGCTTGCCGGGTGTTTTGCGGCTACCCTCGCGAACGCATCGGGGATGGCATTATGATGGTTGCTTTGCCAACACCGCAGGCCGACGCATCGACATGGGCATTCTCCGCGATTACTCCGTCTTTCTCAAGCAATTCGTTCGGCGCTACCACACGACCGGTTCGATTACTCCCAGCGGCCGCTCGCTTGCGCAAGCGCTGTGCCGATTTGTCGAACACGGCGCACCACCGGACCATGGAGCGAGAAAAATTTTGGAAGTCGGTCCCGGCACCGGCGCGGTGACGGCGCAGTTGGTCGAAAAGCTCCGACCAACCGATCGGTTGACGCTAGTTGAACTGAACGAAGATTTTGTGCGGCATTTACACGGCCGCTTTGCGCACGAGCGCGACTTTCAGGCCGTTGCCGAGCGGTCGAACATCGTCCACGGAGCTTTGGAAGATTTGCCCAGCGAGCCAACCTATGACTTGATCGTGTCGGGGTTGCCGCTGAACAATTTTTCGGTCGCCGAAGTCGAGCAAATCTTAGGCATCTTCGAGCGATTGCTCACACCTGGCGGCACGCTGTCGTTTTTCGAATATATTGCCATCCGCCGGGTGAAGGCGGTGATTTCCAGTTCGCACGGACGGGAACGACTACGCGGCATTGGCCGGGCGTTGCAGCGCACGCTCGATGGCCGCGAGATCAAGCGCGACTGGGTTTGGCCCAATCTGCCGCCGGCCTGGGTTCATCATGTGCGGTTTGAGCAGAAGTCCGGATCGAATGCCAACGGAGCTTAGTCGTCCATACGAACAAGTTTCACCACCCAGACACGGAGAACGTGAGGCGGCTGAAGGAATAGATCGCGCGGAGATGTCTTGTGCGCTGGCGGTCTGATCGGTGCATTGCGGAGCATTTCCTTGATTTTCTGACATTTTTTCCGATTTTTGGGAGCATTCATGTCGAGTCGGGACATAGATAAGTAGGAATGGTTCGCCGCCATGCTTGGCGCGACGAACGGTTGCAGCGAACGGTTTTATGATGGATTATCGATTTGGGTAAACCATTTGTACCGCGAAGGTCGCTTTGGCCTGCGGAGCGAATCGATTGCGATCCATTGCCCTCCTACCCCGCCATGAGGTTGACCGCAGTCGCAATTGCCATTCATAATAGTGGTATTCCCGCCCGCGAAACCTGCCCAATTTCCGGGGCCTTGCCCAATCTTCACGGCGATGAGAATTTCTTGCGGTCCATTGCGCGATGATTTTGCGGTTGCTCTTGCCTTGATTGTGATGCTGCTGGCGGTCGTTGGCGTTGATTCGGCGATCGCGGCCGAAGCGGCGACGATCGATCGTTCGCTTTTGCCGGCACCCGCGGATCGGGAGGTCGATTTCGTCAAGGATATTCGGCCGATTTTTGCCGCGGCCTGCTTTCAGTGCCACGGGCCTGAGTCGCAGGAAGCGGGATTGCGGCTTGATGTGCGGAAGCGGGCGATGGCGGGGGCCGATAGCGGGCCAGTCATCGTAGCGGGCAAGAGCGTCGACAGCCGGCTGATTCACCTGGTCGCTGGTCTCGATAAGGACGCTGGCCCCATGCCGCCAGAAGATGAGGGGGAGGCGTTGACGAAGGACCAGATTGCGTTGCTTCGCACCTGGATCGACCGAGGGGCAAAGTGGCCGGATGAGGTGGCCGGCGAGGAGTCGAAAAAATCGGACCATTGGTCGTTTCAGCCGATCGTGCGAGCCGAGCCGCCAAAATTCGCCGGCAGCGGGCAGCAAGCAGCAGGCGGTGGTGCATTCGATCCGGCGAGTTGGGCCCGAAATCCTATCGACGGGTTTATTCTCGCCGGGCTGCAGCGAGAAGGAGTGCTGCCTTCGCCGGAGGCCGACCGCATTACGCTGCTGCGGCGGGTATATCTCGACCTGATTGGACTGCCGCCGACGCCGACCGAAGTGGCGGCATTTCTCGCCGATCAAAGTTCGAATGCTTACGAGCGCGTGGTCGATCGACTGTTGGAATCGCCCCATTACGGCGAGCGCTGGGGCCGTCACTGGCTCGATGCCGCGAGATACGCCGATAGCGACGGCTACGAAAAAGATCTGGGCCGACCGTTTGCCTGGCGCTATCGCGATTGGGTGATTAACGCGATCAATGCCGACATGCCATTCACGGCATTCACGGTGCAACAAATTGCCGGAGATCTGCTAACGAAGGGCGACCCGGAATATGATGCCGCTGCGCTCGTCGCGACGGGTTTTCAGCGAAATACGCTGCTCAACAAAGAGGGGGGCGTTGATCCGGAAGAAGACCGCGTGAAGCGCACGATCGACCGCACGAACACGGTGGGCACCGTCTGGCTGGGCCTGTCGGTTGGCTGCGCCAATTGTCACACGCACAAGTACGACCCGATCACACAGCAGGAATACTTTCAGTTTTACGCCTTCTTCAACAATATCGAGGAAGTCGATGCCACCATCACGCCCGATGCGATGGCGATGCTGGAACTGCCCGACTTGACGCCGCGCGAAATCTTGCCAGGAGACCGCGATGGTGCGGTGGATGAAAAGCCGCAGCCCGCGTCGCCGGCAACAGAATCGAAAGCGGAAGTAAGACCGAAGCCCAACGCCAAGGAACGTTCTGAGAAAGCTCGTCATGACGATGGCTCGTTGACGCTCGCCCAAACCGTCGCCGAAAGTGGCAAGCGGCGTGAGACGTATATCCACTTGCGCGGCGATTTTTTGTCGAAAGGCGCCGTGGTTGAACCGACAACGCTCGAAGTGCTGCCCCCTTGCAAGCCGCGCGGAAGCGAACCCGACCGGCTTGATTTGGCTCGCTGGCTGGTCAGCGGCGAAAATCCGCTGACCGCGAGGGTGATCGTCAACCGCCTTTGGCAAACGCATTTTGGCCGAGGCATCGTGGCAACCGGCGAGGATTTTGGCACGCAAGGAGATCAGCCGTCGAACGCCGAGTTGCTCGATTGGCTGGCCAGCGAGTTTCAGGCTTGCGGGTGGCGGGTGAAGCACATGCACCGTTTGATTGCCACCTCGGCCACCTATCGCCAATCAGCGGCGGCGCGGCCGGAGCTGTTGGATCGCGATCCTTACAATTCGTGGCTGGCGCGACAAAACCGCCTGCGCGTCGACGCGGAAATCGTCCGCGATCTGGCCCTATCGGTCGGCGGGTTATTGAATCCAGAAATTGGCGGCCCAAGCATCCACCCGCCGCAGCCACCGGGAGTGTCCGATTTGACGTATGCCGGCGCGGCGAAATGGAAGGAAAGCCAAGGTCCAGACCGCTATCGCCGCGGGCTTTATATCTGGTTCCAGCGGACCAGCCCGTATCCGTCGCTAGTCACCTTCGACGATCCCGAGGCCAATCTTGCTTGCACGCGCCGCGAGCGAAGCAATACGCCGCTGCAAGCGCTGACGCTGCTCAACGACGTGGTGTTTGTCGAGTGCGCACAGGCGCTCGGCAAGCGATTGATGGCGGCTGCTGAAAGCAGTCCGCCCGCCAGCGTCGCCGATGCGCGAATTCGAGAAGCATTTCAGCTTTGCCTCTCGCGCGAGCCTTCGCAGCACGAGCTGAGCGTCCTCAAACAACTTTATGACGACGCGCTGAAAGTTTGCCGCGACGAACCAGAAGCAGCGGCCAAGATTCTTGGCACGAAGAATGCCGATTCATCCACAGGGGTTGTCTCGCCGGAGAATGCGGCTTGCGTGGCCGTGGCGCGAGCGATGTTGAACCTCGATGAATTTTTAACGCGGGAGTAGCGGACGATGCACTGGCTGGAAGAACAAATCACCATCGCTCGCCGCAAGTTTTTGACGTCTACCGCCAGTGGCGTTGGGCTGGCGGCGCTGGCGACGATGTTTCGCGACGACGGCCTGCTGGCGGCAGATTTGGATTTGTCGAGCGAACGCAGAGTGCCGCCGAAACCTTCGGCCAAGTCGCACGATCCGCTGGCCATCAAGCCCCCCCATTTCTCGCCGCGAGCGAAACGCTGCATCTGCATATTCCTGGAAGGTGGCCCGAGCCAAATGGATTTGTTCGATCCCAAGCCGGATTTGAACAAGCTCAACGGGCAATTGATGCCGGAGTCGATGACGAAAAATGTGCGGTTCGCGTTTTTGCAGAAAGACACCGCGCCGATCATGGGCCGTCCGCGGACGTTCACCCAACACGGTCAATGCGGCATGGAGCTGTCCGATTTGCTGCCGCACCTCGGCACCTGTGCCGACGACATTGCCTTGATCCGCTCGATGCACACCGAGGCGTTCAATCATCATCCGGGCCAATTGATGATGAACACCGGTGTGCCGCGCTTCGGCCGGCCGACGATGGGGGCCTGGCTGAACTACGGTCTGGGGAGCGAATCTCGCAATTTGCCGGGCTATGTGGTGCTCACCTCCGGTCGCGGCACGAGCGGCGGGACGTCGAACTGGCAAAGCGGATTTTTGCCCTCGTCCTACGCGGGCGTGCTATTCCGCAGCAAAGGCGAGCCGGTCCTCAACCTCGACAATCCCGCCGGCGTCAACGACTTCTTGCAGCAGCGAACGATCGACGCCATCTCACAGCTCAATCGAGAACGATACGAGCGATTGGGGGACGACGAGATCAACAGCCGGATTGCCGCTTACGAACTGGCGTTCCGCATGCAGGCGGCGGCGCCGGAACTGATCGACTTCAGCGGCGAATCGCAGGCCACGCTCGATGCCTACGGCGTCGATCGCGACGACCCGTCCGTGAAAGCCGACCGCGGGGGCGGTCTCGGGCAGTACCGCTCGTTCGCCCGCAACTGCCTGCTCGCGCGGCGATTGATCGAGCGCAACGTGCGGTTTGTCAACATCTATCATGCTTCGTGGGACCATCACAGCAATCTCGATACGGAATTGCAATTCAACTGCGGCATGGCCGATCAACCGATCGCGGCCCTGCTGAAAGACCTCAAACAGCGCGGCTTGCTCGACGAGACGCTGGTGATCTGGTGCAGTGAATTCGGCCGCACGCCCCTGGGAGAAAATCGCCCTGGATTCAAGAAGGTGACCGGGCGCGATCATCATCCGTATTCATTCAGCCTGTGGATGGCGGGCGGCGGCGTCCAAGGTGGGCAGGTCGTTGGCCGAACCGATGAAATTGGTTGGGGCATTGTGGAAGATCCAATCCACGTCAACGACTTCCATGCCACGATCTTGCACCTGTTTGGGTTAAATCACCTCAAGCTCAAGGTTCGCTTCAACGGGCTTGATATGCGGCTGACGAATGTCGCCGGCAAGGTGGTCGATAAGCTTGTGGCATAGTGGCCGCGCAAATTGAGGCGGAGTTGCCGTTTCGGCAACTGATGCCCAATTGGGCGGCCTTTTTCTATGGCGGTGGTGAGAAATACGGGCTAGCTGCAAACGCCACGGCGTCGCCCCGCAGCGCGACCGCACCAGCACTTTGGCCAAGATCGGCTCGACGCCGACTGCCGAACTTGCTCAGTGCCTGCCCGTCGTGTAGATGCGCGGCGATGCGGCTGAGTCCATGCAGGACTGTCCTCCTCCGCGACACGCCCCATCACCAAAGGACTTCCAGCGATTTCAGCCGGGAAACTGTCGTAGTTGGGTTAGGGTTCCTTCATTCAGGATACCCGGATACCCGCCGCCGGCGCAAATTGCTTGACCAAACCACCAGAATAAACTACCTTGGATGCCGTTACAATCGATGCATTTTCCGCAGCTCGTTGGCGTACGCACAATCCTCCGCGGGCAAAGGATAGGATCCCCATCCATGATGCAACAGTTGTTTCGCCGGTATGGCGGCGTCGCTATTCTTACGGAAGTTTTGCGGGCTGGCCTGAACGCAGGCAAATCTTCGGTCGTCAAGCGGCATTGCGCGTCTCGATCGGCCGCGCTTGCCGTAGCGCTGATCTGGGCAACGGTCGCGCGGGCCGACATCTACCAGTGGGAATACGTCAATCCAGGCGATCCGGGCCAGGGGAAGCAGGAAAGCGCGACGCTGTGCGTCGATGGATCGGGCGTGGATGCGATTCCCTACGCCTATCTCAACTCTCGCGATCTGACGATGGCTTATTTGATTGGCAAGGACTTGGAATACGCGTCCTTTAGCTCATCCAATCTGACCAGTGCCGACCTCAGCCAAGCGAACCTCACGAATGCGGACTTCTACACAGCCACATTGACGAATGCCGACTTCACCGGCGCTCAGGTGCAAGGGGCTGATTTTTATAAAACAACCTCCAAAGGTTTCACCTCGGCGCAGCTCTATTCGACCGCCAGCTACCAAGCCCACGATCTGACGGAGATCGACTTGGGCAGCAACGACCTGACCGGTTGGAACTTCGCCGGACAGAACCTCACGAATGCGTCCTTCTGGAATGCCACG
>JADZDJ010000255.1 GCA_020851115.1 Pirellulales bacterium | reverse complement strand
TGATACGTTGGAACGATGCGTTGAACTCATGCGAAAAGCCTCCACCTCGACGGGACTCCAAACCACCGTGAATGTCATTCGAAACATCTACGCGACGGGTCGCAATGCAACCAAAGCCATCAAGGACGCGATCCGCTCCACGATCAGTTTCCACGAAATCTTGCCAAAATGGAACTACACGATTCAACCTCAAAACGGACACTAATTAAACGAACGGCCCTAAGCTATCCGCCGCGCACCGGTAGAAGCAGGTCGAGAAGCGAATGCTTTGCCGTGCTGAGGCGAAGTTTTTTCAGCAGCCGGGCGAAGCAGATGTGTCCAGCACTTTTGCGACCGCGTGAAGTTGGCGTACACGGCTGCGTCGTGATGGCGGGCCTAACGTTGGCGTGATTGCCGCCCGATGCCTTCGCAGAGGCAGTCGAGTTCCCGAATCCGCGTGCCAAGGGCGGTGCCGATGCCAGCGCCGTCGTAGGCCGAGTATTTTCTGCCGTCGCGCAGAGTGATAAAAAATGGGCCGGCCAGTTCAACCGTGGCCGTTTCGGCCGTCTCGTCGGGAAATGATTTGTGACACGTGACGGCAACTTCGTCGCCGGCTCGAAGTTTCAAGAAATTTGGCTTGCGGATCATGCAATGTCCTGGGAGCAAAGTGACTCGCGGCCGATGGCCCCGCAAATGGGAGATCAACTGGCGCCGAGTCACGGGCTGCGCAACTATAGGTTGCAAACGGGCGCTCCACGCGCCGCGGCTCAGTCGGGGCAGATCGCGAGCCGCCGCCGTCCGTGGAGCGCCGAGTTCAAGCCTAGCATTCTATTTTGCGCGCGATTGAACAGCGTCCTGCCCTATGGCCAAGGGAAGCTGGGGCCGTTTTCCGCGTGCGGCAATTCATCCCTGCTGTTGCGGCGCTGTCCCATTTCGACATGGCTGGCGCGGCCAGGTTCTCTAACCATTTAGTATCTGGGAACCGACTTGGAATTAGCCCACGCCGATCGCTGGTGGATTCTGGCCTCAATCTTCGATTTTCGCCCCAGGGCGGCGGGCCGATGCTACCCTTGCATTGGGCCTGCCAGCTCCAATTTCAAATTCCATTTCGATGTCGGGGATGACCATGAGCCGTCCGATTTCCGCGTTTGCCTGGGTATTCGCCGCGACGATTTTTACAAGCGCATTTCTGCTCTTTGAAGTGCAACCAATCTTGAGCAAATATATCCTGCCCTGGTTCGGTGGGAGTCCGGCCGTGTGGACGACTGCGATGGTCTTTTTTCAGACGGTGCTGTTCTTGGGATATGGCTATGCCCATTGGAGCCAGCGGACGCTGTCGCCGCGCATGCAGGGCCTCGTCCATTTGGCGATGCTGACGGCCGCCGTGATATTGCTGCCGATCGCGCCGGATGGCGGTTGGAAACCGTCGTTCAACGAGCCGCCGACGTGGAGAATTCTCGCCTTGCTGTCGGCCTGCGTCGGGTTGCCCTATTTGGCGCTGTCGGCGACAGGCCCACTGCTGCAAGCGTGGTTCAGCCGCACATATCCCGAACGGTCGCCGTATCGGTTGTATGCGTTGTCGAATGTCGGTTCGCTACTGGCGCTGTTGAGCTACCCGTTCTTTATCGAGCCGGCGTTCGATGTTGGCGTTCAAACCGATTACTGGACGTGGGGGTTTGCTGGCTTCGCGGTGCTCTGTGGCGCGGCGACCGTGATCGCTTGCTGGTTCGGTGGCGCCCAGACTGCTGCCGCTCCGACAAGCAGCAACCAAAGCTCGTCTGATTGCCCGCCGACGATCGGCCGCCGACTGTTGTGGCTTGGCTTGCCGGCGTTTGCATCGTTGATGTTGCTGGCGACGACGAATCACGTTTGCCAAGATGTCGCCGTGATTCCTTTTTTGTGGGTCATGCCACTGAGCTTGTACTTGATCACATTCATCATCACCTTCGACCATTCGCGGTGGTACCAGCGGCGGATGTGTTCGCTTGCCGCCATTACGGCGCTATTGGTGGCGATGGCGGTCGATCAGCTCATCACGATCGGGGCCAATGTTTCGTTCACCTTCGTAGCGGAACTGGGCATCTACTTCATCGCCTTGTTTTTCGTCTGCCTGGTGTGTCATGGCGAGTTGGTGCGGTTGAAGCCAGAGCCACGGTATTTGACGGCGTTCTACTTGATGATCGCGGCCGGCGGAGCGCTGGGCGGACTGTTTGTCAGCCTGGCGGCGCCGACGTTGTTTTCGACTTTTTTCGAGTGGAAGATCGGTCTGGTGGGCGGATGTTTGTTGGCTGCTGCCGTGATTTTGGGGATGGAATCGGCAGCGTCGGCGCGGCGACTGTACTATTTGGCTCCCGCGTTGGTCTTGGTGTTCGTCGGCTTTCAATACATGCCCAAGTTGAATCTGCACGGCCAGCCGGAGATCAACGAGTCGTCGCGCAGCTTCTACGGAACGGTGCGGATCGTCGAGCGCGATAGCGGCGATCTCGATCGACATCGCATGCAGCTTTACAGCGGCCGGATCGTCCACGGCGTGCAGTTTCTGGACGACCGCAAGCGGCACGAGCCGAACGCATATTACGGTCGCGAAACCGGCGTGGGGCAATTGTTTCAGTTTTACGGCCGGCGGGCCGAGCTGAACGTCGGCATCATCGGCCTCGGGGCGGGAACGATGGCGGCCTATGCGCGGCCCGAGCAGCGATTCCGCTTTTACGAGATCAACGCCGACATGAAACGAGTGGCCAAAAAATATTTCACCTACCTGAGCGACTGCCGCGGCGAAGTGGAGATTGTCATCGGCGATGGTCGCCTATCGCTCGAGCGCGAATCGCCGCAACATTACGACTTGATTGTGCTCGACGCCTTCAGCGGCGATGCCGTGCCGACGCACTTGCTCACTCGCGAAGCCTTCGAGATATACCTGCGTCACCTCCGGGCCGACGGCGCGATCGCCGCGAACATCTCGAATCGCTATTTGAATTTAGAGCCGATCCTCGCGGGGGTGGGCCGCGAATTTGGCTTGATTCCGCTGCGGTTTTCATCGGACGCCGACATGGCCGCCGGCAAATTTGCCGCCGAATGGATCGTGCTGACCAACAACACGCAGTTTATCGCCGCCTGCCCCGAAGCAGCCGCGCGTGGAAAAAAGATTGGCAGCGACATTCCCTTTTGGACGGATGATCGCAGCAATTTGTTTGAAATCTTGAAGTGAAGCGAGACGATCGATGTCGCCGCCGTCGATGAGCGCCAGCGGCCGAATTCCATCGCTATTGTTTGCCCATAATCTGCTTGATTTGATCCCACGCCTCGGCGCGAGCTTTCTTGTTGGCCGCGCCGGCATCGGGTGCTTCGCCAGCACGCAGAAAACCGTGGCCTGCGCCGGCATACGTAACCGGCTCATACGTCTTGCCGGCCTTTTTCATAAGCTCTTCCGTCTGCGGAATCGTGGCATTGACGCGATGATCGTTTTCACCGTAAAAGCCGTATACAGGACATTGAATGCGGGCGATCTCGGACTCAGCTTTCGGCCCGGTGCCGTAGAAGACGAGCGCCGCTTTCAAGTTTTTGTTATTCGTAGCGTAGCGAAATGTCTGCGTGCCGCCCCAGCAAAAACCAATGACGGCCAGCTTTCCATTGCAAGCAGGCAACTCGGTGGCGTAGGCGGCGGCAGCGTTCAGATCGGCGGTGATTTGATCCGGCGGCAGTGACATGATTTTGCCGCGGACCGCATCGTTGCCGCCTAGCTCAGCGGTTCCACCGCCGCCGGGCGCAGCGCCGGAAAGCAAGTCGGGAGCGATGGCGATGTAACCCGCTTCGGCCAATTGGTCGCACACGCTGCGAACCCAATCGGAAAGGCCGAAGATTTCGTGAATGACCAAAACTGCCGTCGCTTTGTCTTTGACTTCGGGGAATGCGACGAAGCATTTCACGGTGCGATCGCCGTGCTCGACGTTGACCCATTCTAAATGGCGCGGCGAATCATCAAGCCGCTTCTTGGCCCACTCTTGAGCATTGGCGCGAGCGGCGGCACACGAAGCGAGAACGGCCAGCGCGAGAATTGTGAACGGCTTAGGTAGGCGGCGCATGAGAACCTCCAAGGCAAAAGGTGGGAAGTGAATGAATCTGCTGCAACTGCCGCCGCCGGGTGGAAACTGCTTCGCATGGCGAGAGGCGGCCGCGGGATTAGAGCATAGCGGTTGCCGGGACGGCTTGCCAACTTTAATGCGCAGCAGTCGCGAAGTATTTTTCTGGACCACAGATCGGCATGGGCAGATCGCGTTCCCAGGGCGGGCTTCCAGCGGCGGATTTTGGAGTGGCGCTTTCAACCCGTGAACCGCTTGCGAATGTGCGCTAGTTCGGCCAGGGCAGGTTTGGCTTTTCCGGCCGCGTCCACGAAGCCCGTGCCTGGAAAATCATCTGTCTCGCTGTCGAGCCATTGATTCCAAAAGATCCCTTGGACCGACGGCCGCGCTAGCGCGCATGGAAGATAGGATTGCAGCCATGCTTGTTGCGATTGCGACGAAAACCCTTGGCCTGCGCTGGGAACCGCCAGCGACACTAAGAGCGGCAAGCCGAGCAAACTCCAGCGATCGAGGTGCCGGCCGAATTCGAGCCAATCGCGCGGCAACGTGGCACTTTCCTGAAAGCCGATTCCCATCTCTACACCGATGCCGGCGACACCAAGCTCGGCCCGCACCAGTGCGTCGGCGAAATACATCGGCGTGAGGTCGGCTTCTTGGCGGGCCATGAATTCGGCCCACGGCTGGTCGAAGCTGACAATCACCGGCGTATTGGAATCGACCGAGCGAACGACTTCGATGACCCGCACCACTAGCCGCAGCTTTTGTTCGTCATCCAGTCCGAGCGCTTCGCCAGTCATCAGCCGGCCGGCGACGTTCCAAAAGGCAACTTTGCCGCGATAGCGGCTAACGACGGCTCGCACGTGGTCGCCGGCAACCGCGAGCAAATTTTCAAAATCGCCTTCCCATAAAAAGAGCCAATCGGGGAGCGAGCGGCGCTGCAACTCCACCAGCGGGCCGCCGCAGATTCGTAGGCCCTGCGATTGACACCATTGGACTTGGGCATCGTAGAGCGACCAGTTCTTGCGACCTTCGTCCGATTCGACCACACTCCAGGAAAATGGCACGATGGCTGCGTTGAACGCCGAAGCAAACGCCGCAGCCATTGGCCCGACGGGCACGCTTCCGCCCAAACGGCCGGCAAAGAGCGGAATGATTCGCGGCTTGGCGTGCAGCCGGCCAACGACGATGGCCTCGGCATAGGCGGCGGCGACCATTTTCATCGCGGCGAGCGTCGTATCAATCGCATTTTCGGCGATTGCCGCAGCCCGTTCGGGAGCCGATTGACTGGTTGCCGCGGCGACAAACTGCCGGAGGGCTTCGTGGAGCGTGCCGCGGGCGTTTGGCGGCAATTCAAATCCGTTCATTTGCCACGCCGCCAGCTGATTTCTCAGCCGATTGAGAGTGCCGCGGGCAAGTTCGACCGGCAATTGGTAAGGCAGCGGCCGTTCTTTGAGCGTTGCCGTCGAAAGCAGGAGCGTGCCGTGCTGGGCGGCTGGCCACAGAATGTGGAAGGTGCCCGATTCCGACTCGTTACGCTCAATCAGCAGTTCGCTGCCGTTGAGCGTCACGCGACAAACCCAGGGCAAATCATCTTGCCCGCGAAGATGAGCGGAGCGAATCGCTTGGGGTGTCAATCGGTCGCGGTGCGGCACGAGAAATCGCATCTGACCCATGTGGCGCAGCGGGGAAAAATAGGAGAAAAGGAATCCAGCCCTCGCTGGCGAAATCGAATGACAATGGTCGAAGGCGAAGCTCGACATTCTATTAAACACAGCCTGCTAAAGTGCGGCAACTGCTCGAAGGCGAAGACGGCCTTCAATGTCCAAGAAATTGAAGGCGTTTTGCCCGGTGAGAAGAAGATATTCAATTTGAGGCGCGAAACATCGACATTCGCGGTGGAACCGCGCGAATTTCGGGCGGCTGTTCGGTGAGCCGTGTCGCTGGTATATTCGGCCGTTGTCATTTCAGCCGCCGCATCCATTTACCCACTTCGGCCGTTTATGCCCACAACCATGTCCGCTCCGCTGCTCGAATCGAATATTCCTGGTTGGCCTGTGCGTCGCGGCAAAGTGCGCGATTGTTACGATTTGGGCGAAAAGATGCTGCTGGTCAGCAGCGACCGCATCAGCGCTTTCGATTGGGTGCTGCCGAGCGGAATTCCTGACAAAGGGCGAGTGCTGACGCAGATCAGCGCCTACTGGTTTTCGCAACTTGGCGGAGCGCACCATATGCTTTCAATGAACGTCGCCGACTTTGGCCTGCCGAGCGGAGTCGATGCGGAGCGGCTGGCGGGACGCAGCATGCTGGTGCGCAAGACGCAGGTTGTGCCAATTGAGTGCGTGGTCCGTGGCTATTTGTCGGGTTCGGGCTGGAAGGAATACAAGAAAAGCGGCACGGTCTGTGGGATTCATTTGCCCGCGGGGCTGAAAGAAAGCGATCAACTCGCCGAGCCGATTTTTACGCCGGCGACCAAGGAAGAAAGCGGGCACGACATCAATATCTCGTTCGAGCAGATGGTCGAGATTGTCGGCCGCGAAGTATCGGACGAACTTCGACGACGGAGCTTGGAAATCTATCGCCGTGGTGCCGAATTGGCCCGCAAACGAGGAATCATCATTGCCGACACCAAATTTGAATTTGGTCGGATCGGCAATGAACTGATTCTGATTGACGAAGTGCTGACGCCCGACAGCTCGCGCTTCTGGCCGGCGTATGATTACCAGAGCGGCCGCGGCCAGGCGTCGTTCGATAAGCAGTTTGTCCGCGATTGGCTGGAAACGACCACTTGGGATAAAAACAGCCCGCCGCCTTCGTTGCCGGACGAAGTGGTGAGCCGCACTCGAGAAAAGTATATCGAAGCGTTCGAATACATCACCGGGCAGAAATTTGCTTGGCGATAAACAGTTTTCGTCGGTTGTGTCGCCGTTTTTGGTTCTCCCGAGCCGATCTACCTCTGTTTTCGGCCACAAAGTACAATTGAGGTACATCGCGCTAACTGTGCGCGCAAGCTTGTGCGGCATAACCTCTTACAGTCTAAAATGTTACGTTACCTGACCGCCGGCGAATCACACGGCAAGGCACTCGTGGCCTTGGTCGATGGATTTCCGGCAGGTTTGTCGATCGACACCGCGCCAATCAACGCGGAACTGCGCCGCCGGCAAGGGGGCTATGGCCGCGGCGGCCGGCAGCGGATCGAGACCGACACGGTCGAAATTCTGAGCGGGGTCTGGCGCAATACGACGCTCGGTAGCCCAATCGCCCTACAGGTGGTCAACAAAGACTACAAGTTGGAGCGCCTGGAAGATCTTCAGCGGCCACGGCCGGGGCATGCCGACTTGACCGGGGCGATCAAATACCTCGGTTCGATCCGTGGCGTGCTCGAGCGAGCCAGCGCCCGCGAGACGACCGTGCGCGTGGCCGCCGGCGCGCTTGCAAGCCAGTTGCTCAAAGAATTTAACATCCAGGTGCTCGGCTATGTCGTCGAAATCGGCGATGTGAAAATTGCGACACTACCGGGGAGCATCGAAGAACATCGCGCACTGCGCGACACGAGCGAAGTCTATTCACTCGACCCCGGCAAAGATGAAGCAATCAAGGGACTGATCGACGCCTGCGGCAAAGAGGGGGACACGCTCGGCGGCATTGTCGAAGTACGGGTGGAGGGTCTGCCATTCGGTCTCGGATCGCACGCGCAGTGGGATCGCAAGCTCGACGGCCGATTGGCGCAGGCCGTGATGTCCGTTCAGGCGATCAAGGGGGTGGAAATCGGCTTGGGATTTGAGGCGGCTCGTCGTCGCGGGTCACAGGTTCACGATCCGATTCAATACGACCATGCGCAGCGCAACTCGCCGAACCTTGGTTTCGTGCGGCCGACAAACAACGCCGGCGGCCTGGAAGGGGGCATGACGAACGGCCAGCCGCTCGTTGTGCGCGCCGCGAAGAAACCGATCAGCACGCTGCGCAGACCACTCGAATCGATCAACCTGCAGACACACGCTCCACAGTCGGCCGAGTACGAACGGAGCGACGTTTGCGCAATTTCGGCGGCCAGCGCAATCGTGGAAAACGTCGTGGCCTTTGAAGTAGCTGCCGCGCTGGTCGAAAAATTCGGCGGCGATAGCCTGGCGGAGATGAAGGCTCGATACGAATTGTTTTTGAACATGGCCAAGGAGCGATGAAGTACAGGCGCACCGACTGCCAACCCCCAGACACGGATGTTTCTTTTTTTTCGCGACCGAACACGACGCCTGCTCTGCCGCAGCCTGTTTCTGCTGCTTGGCGTCTTGCCGACCGGCGCAGTGCTGGCGTGGAGCGTCGTCCTTCACGGTGACGGATACCGCCGGGCGACCTGCGAATCGCTCTCGATTGCGCTGGGTCGCGAAGTGCGCGTGAGTCGCGTTCGTCCATTGCGCCCTGGCGTCTTGGTGTTGGAAGATTTTGAATTGATTGATCCCGAAACGGACAAAATCCTGCTGCGATCGCCGCGCGTCGAAATCCACCAGAGCGACCGAGCACAATCGATCGAGGCGCGCCAGGCGGAGATCAGAATTTCCGGTCACAACTGGTGGCTGCCAATGATCGAACGTCAACTGCATATTGGCCAGCGCTTGCCGCGGCCATTGCGATTGAGCGTCGAGACCATCAACGTGATTTGGCCGGAAGGGAAGCAAACGCTGCGCCGTGGCACGATGGAGTTTAACGCTGGCGAAGAAAGCAGCTCTGCCATGGCGACATGGTTGTGGGACGACGATCGGGCTGATGAGCCGCTGCAATTGGAGATGCGCCGCGTCAAGGAGTCGGGGCAGATCGTTTCGTCGTTTGCGCTGAACACAAGGCATGGCCGGTTGCCGTGTTCTTTGCTGGCGGCAGCCATGGAGCTGGAAAATCGCTGCGGAATTGCCGCCACCTTTCAGGGTACGCTCGAAGTGACCTTCAAACCCGATGCCTGCGACGCAAGAATCGTCGCAGGCACTTTCAATCAAGTGGACTTGAATGCGCTCGTGCGCCGCCATTTCCCCGGACAGTGTTCGGCAGCCGCGACCATTCAAATTGCTCAGGCGGAGTTTCACCGCGGCCGGCTGGAGGCCGCCGCTGGCACCATGAAGGCCGGCGCTGGCACGGCCGATCGAGCGCTGGTGTTTGCCGTCGCCAAGGCGCTGCGTCTGACTTCCGATCTGGCCACTTGGCCCGACCGCGTGGAATTTGCCGAGCTTGCCGCCGACTTTGAATTATCGTCTGAGGGTTTGAAGATTTCGGGAATTTGCGATCGACATCCACCGGGCGTGGTGCTGCGGTCGATTGGCGAGTCGATGCTTTGGCAGCCTGCCGGAACATTGCCACCCTGGTGGCGATGGGAATAGCCGGCGGCAATTGGCAATTGCACGGTCGGTCAGTATGCTGTCGGCATGAACTCCGAACTGACTTCCCGTTTGACGACCGCCTGCGAATTGGCGCGCGAGGCCGGCCAATGGACGCTGCGATACTTCCAGCGCGACGATCTGCAAGTCGACCTCAAAAGCGATGCTTCTCCGGTGACGATCGCCGACCGCGAAGCCGAGCAACTGTTGCGCAACCGCATTGCCGCGGCCTTTCCGCACGACGGCGTCTTGGGGGAAGAATTTGGCGAGCAGCCGGGCACCTCGGGCTATCGCTGGATTCTCGATCCGATTGATGGCACCAAGTCGTTCATCCACGGCGTGCCGCTGTATGCCGCGCTGATCGGTATCGAACTGGAAGGAGAAAGCCGCGCTGGAGTCATTCATATTCCGCCACTCGGCGAGATGGCTTACGGCGCGATGGGCCAGGGCGCCTGGTTCGTTCGCGGCAGCGGCGAACCGCGGCAGATTCGCGTTTCTACGAAAAAAAAACTTGCCGATGGGCTGTTTCTCACCAGTGATCCGGCCAATTTCACGCAGCGCAGCGCGTGGCCAGTATATGAGCGAATGTGCGCGGCCGCGAAGCTTTCGCGCACTTGGGGCGACGCATACGGCTATTTGCTTGTCGCCACGGGCCGAGCCGAAGTGATGGTCGATCCCCTCATGAACCTCTGGGATGCCGCAGCGCTGCTGCCGATCCTGCAAGAGGCCGGCGGCACGTATACGGACTGGCAAGGAAACGCCACGATTGCTGGAGGCGAAGGAATTGCCACGAATGGCTTGGTGCTGAAGGAAGCCCTGATGCTGATGCAGGGAAAGGGGTGACCTGCACCGGTTCAGGGCAACCTACTACCCGCTGGCGATGTGAGTTTATCATATGTATATTTAGTGGCTAAATGCGTTGGATTCGCTTCGCCCGGAAAGTAAGAACGTCATGCGGCGTTCTCCCGGAAGTAGACCTGTCCCGTATTGCTCTTTCGCTCAAAAGTGGGACGCCAAGTATCCGACAATCTCCAGACAGTGGCGGCTGAAGTGGCCGCACATCACCCCGATGTTCGAGATGCCGCGACCGATTCGCAAGGTGATGTACACGACGAACCTGATCGAGTCGGTGAACAGCGTGATCCGCAAGTTCACGCGGAATCTCAATCAGTACCCGAACCGCGACTCGGCGCTGAAGATGATCTACCTAGCGATCAACGAGGCCTCGAAGCGTTGGACCAAAGCGATCCACAGCTGGAAGGAAGCCCTGAACCACTTCGCCATCATGTTCCAGGAACGAATGCCCAAGGACCTACGCTAGCAAAAACCCCCGAGCACAAAATCGCGGACAGGGCCTAGTTGCACGGGCCCCCTGGATGAGGAGGATTATTCGTAGGCGGCTTTGGACAGGGTGGAGGGTTTGGGCTAGTAGGGTCGCATTTTGTTTGCCAAGCTGGTGGGGGGTGGTGCAGGTTTTGATTTCGGTGGTTGGTTATGAGGCCATAGTGGTGAATCGGGACCAGGGAGTGGTCCGCCAAATAACCTGGAGGGATCCACGCCGTTAATTGGATTATCCAGCACATAGCGATACAGATTTGGATCTCCTGAGTAATATCCAGATGGATCCCTCCCTATAAACCTGCCGAGCGTCGGATGATAATACCGCGCTCGGTAGTAGTACAGCAACGTCTCGGGGTCGAGCTGGCGGCCGGTGTAAAGGTGCTTCTGCTTGATGGCGGACGTGCCGGTCGGGCTGCCGTAGCTGCTATTGTAGACCGTGGCCTGGCCGTAGGGCGTGTAGCCGTAGTGCTCCTG
>JADZDJ010000254.1 GCA_020851115.1 Pirellulales bacterium | reverse complement strand
TCCAATCCGTCAGCCGTGGCCAGGCTGCGAAGAGTTGTTCAACTGCGAGTTTTGGAAATAACCGGCAATGTGAAGTGCGGAAATAGGCTATTTTATATCCTCTGTCTCAACCTTTGGTCGTCATTCCGCACGCCGGTGGAAATATAGTAGGTTGAAGCCCCTTCATATGAAACTATCCGCCAACCAATTCGAAACCTACCGCCGGCAGGGTTATCTTCATCTACCAGCGATTGTGGAATCCCGTGAAATACAATTGATTCTCCGCGAGGCGCGTGACGTATTTTGCCGGCAGTTGGTAGCTCGCGGAATCTTGCCGACGGTGGCAGCGCGCGACGAGCAGATCGATGCATCGATGCCCGAACTGTTTCAGCGCGATCTGGGCGTCTTCATAAGCTGCGGCAAGCAGGTTCAACACTTGAATTCGTTGCATCGTTTGGCGCTCGACGAGCGACTGGTCAGTCTGGTGCGGCAGATCGGCGTGGAGTGGCCCAATATCTCGACGCGGCCTGTGCTGTACTTCAACAGCCCGCGGCTGGCCAAGAGTGAAGTGTATTGGCGGGTCTTCCCGCACCAGGATTGGCGGAGCATGCAGGGCTCGCTCGATTCGGTCGTGATCTGGTTGCCGCTGGTTGATTTGCCGGCGGAGCTCGGCCCGCTGGAAGTCGTCCCCGGCAGTCACCTCGACGGCTTAGTCACGAGCGAGGTCGTCAGCGGATTTGGCAAGGTGGATGATCGCTATCTGGAAGAAAAGAAATTCATAAGCTTGCCGTGTGCCGTTGGTGATGTTGTCGTGTTTTCCAGCTTCCTCGTCCATCGTTCCGGCACAAACTCGGTGCCCGCGATTCGCTGGTCGTGTCATTTTCGGTATAACAATCTGGCCGAACCGACGTTCGTCGAGCGGGGCTACCCGCATCCATATTTCTATAAGCCTACCGATGAGCTCTTGACAGCGGGCTTTCCACACCAGCAGCAAGTTGCGAATGTATTTCGCCGTGCTGCGTAGTCTTTCGATTGACAGGGAAGCCCTCTTTCGCAACGCTGCAATGTTACCGCAGAACTGGCAAAAACGGGGCGTCGCCTATTGTCCGCCGACCCTCCATCCGTGGATTGTTAGTCACGCGCAAGTCCCGACGCCCTATCTCACGGCGGCTGGTGACGTGCGCATCTATTTCGGTGCGCGCAGCGAGCAAAACCGCACAGCAACCATTTTCTTGGAATTGGACAAGCACGCCGTCGATAAGATTCGGTTCGTTCACGATAGGCCGGTGTTGCCGCTGGGCGACCTCGGCTGTTTCGATGACGCCGGAGTGATGCCGTCCTGCCTCGTTCGTGATGGCACAAAAACCTACCTTTACTATACCGGCTGGAACACCAGCACGACCGTACCGTATCGAAACTCGATCGGCATGGCCATCAGCGACGATGATGGAGTCACGTTTTGGCGTCCATTCAGCGGCCCTCTGCTCGATCGCGTACGGGAAGAGCCTCATTTTTGCGCAACTCCCTTCGTGATGCGCGACGGAGGGGTGTGGCGGATGTGGTATCTATCATGCACGGAGTGGGTCGCCATCAATAGCAAGCCAGAAGCAAGGTATTTGATTCGCCATACCGAATCGAACGACGGTCTCGAATGGCGACGGCCCGGAACGATCGCGGTCAACTACCAACGTCCCGATGAAGCGATTGCGCGGCCTTGGATCATCAAAGACGCCAGCGGTTACCGGATGTGGTATTGCTACCGGTCGATTCGTGGATACCGCGAGGATTCGCAGAAGGGCTATCGCGTCGGCTATGCCACTTCGGCCGACGGCCTCGTTTGGAAAAGGCGGGATGAACTGGTTGAATTGCCGCGCGGCGATGGCTGGGACGCTAGCATGAACGCCTATCCGGCGGTGTTCGATCTTGGAGAGCGCCGCTATATGCTGTACAACGGCAACGGTTTTGGGGCCACCGGGTTTGGCTTCGCCGAACTGAGCCAGGGCTAGGTTTACTAGCGCTTCATTGCGGCACGGATGCCATGACGACAACTCTTTCATCTCCGCCGCGGCGCAAGCCGGCTTTTGACGAGCCGCTCCATGTCGGCCGGCCCAATTTGGGCCGAGTGGCTGAATTGCAGCGCCGCATCGAGAAGATTTTCGAGCGGCGGTGGCTCTCGAACGACGGAGTGGCGGTGCAAGAGTTCGAGCAGCGTGTCGAAAAGCTTGCTGGCGTAAAGCACTGTCTGGCCGTCTGCAACGCCACCGTGGGCTTGGAAATCGCCGTCCGAGCCGCGGGCCTCTTGGGCGAAGTGATCGTGCCGGCCAATACGTTCGTGGCCACGGCGCATGCGCTGGAGTGGCAGCGTATCACGCCGAAGTTTTGCGATATCGACCCCGTCACGCACAATCTCGATCCGGCAGCAGTTCAGCGCTCTATCACGCCGCGGACCAGCGGCATCATTGGCGTACACTTGTGGGGAAGGCCGTGTGCGACGGCCGAGCTGGAAGCAATCGCCGCCCGGCACGGCCTCACTCTGCTGTATGACTCCGCCCATGCCTTCGGCTGCTCCAGCGGGGGCCGCATGATCGGCGGCTTCGGCCTGGCCGAGGTATTTAGTTTTCATGCCACGAAGTTCGTCAACTGCGGCGAAGGGGGAGCGATCGTCACGAACGATGACGACTTTGCACAGCGCGTACGGCAAATGCGCAGCTTCGGCCTGGCTGGCTGCGATCACGTAGTCTGCGAAGGAACCAATGGCAAGATGAGCGAGTTCGCCGCAGCGGTCGGCCTGTCGTCGCTCGACTGCATG
>JADZDJ010000253.1 GCA_020851115.1 Pirellulales bacterium | reverse complement strand
TCAACGGTCATCCAGCAGCCACCCCCTTATTTTCCATCGACCCTCGCCACGCCTCAAACCTCAAAAACACTCGTAAATTCCCGATCCATTTTGCTTCCGCCCGCCGATTATTTGCGCACCCCCCCGGAAATGAACCGGAAACGAATTCTACGAAAATCTTCGCGGCGCTCGAATAAAACGCACTTTTCCCGCCCCTTCCTTTCCACCACAAAAATTTTTTCCGAAATCGCACGATGACACCAAACGCAAATTCCCCCGAGATTAACCCATAGGAGATCAAAAAACACCGATTCAGTCGCTCATCCTTCATCATCCCTCGTTGCGGCTCCGCAAGGCTCTCGACCCCGCACAGGGCATGTGCGCGAAAGCAGGAAGTTGTGGGTGATCAAAACCAAAACGGCCGTTTGCTCGGCGGATCCGGTCGGAGCCTTGATGCTAGCAATTCGCGGCCACGGGTTGTGAAATGCAAGTTGGCTGAATTGCACCATGCCACAATGCTAGCATTCATGGAACTGCTCTTTGCCAGAGGCCGCAAATTTGGTAACTACCGCGAGAGCGGACGCTGATTTCAGCGCTGGCCGACAAATGCTGGGCAAGTGTTGGTCCGCGCTCACTGGAGTTCGCTGTAGCAATGAGGTTTGGCTCTAGGATGGGCCGGCCAGTCTATATCTGCCTTCCGTACGCCTAATCAAAACGCAAGGAAGCTGGGCTATGAAACGCTGGGTAGTTCGATTGTCGGTCCTGACGGCCGTGGTGGCTCTGGGCTGGTTCACCGTCGCCTGGGCGCAGCGACAGGATGGGCCGGAAGAAGCAAACGCGACCGGCCCGGACTATTCCAAGCCACCGGTGAATTCCGAGGCTTTCGAGACAGTCGGTGCCGGCCATGGTGCAACTCCGTCAAGCGGCGCTGTGGTGACACCTGTCTCAGTCAACGCCGACACGTCGACCACTTCTCCTGCTGATCCTTTTCAAGGCGTGAGAAGCCCGATAGGAGGGCGATATCAAAACTTCGAGCCGAAGACAATCAATCCCGATCCAAATGCGCAATCGCTGGCAACCGCTACTTCCGAGATCGCCACCGCACAGGCATCACACCATGAGCCGGCCAATCGATATGCGACCTCGCAGAATCTCAACAGTTCCGACGCGACAGATGCAAGCCCGACCGCCGGATCGGCCGACGAATCAGCTAATCCAGTTGACCCATTTTCGGCGAAACGAGCAAGAACACCAACCGAATCCGCCGCCGGCAAGACCGACCTGACCCATCAACCAGCCAATGCAGATCCGCAGCAAGCCGGCTCCGACGATTTGTCGTCGAATCGAAATTCGCCATTGCCCGGCCTAGCGGCAGCAGCCAGCGGAGCCGCGGTCGAATCCACGCCGCCGTCTGGTCTTGACCGCCTCGATCGTCCGGCCCATTCAAATCCTGGTAGCGGACGTTACAGCAATGCTTCAATGCCCGAGAGCCATTCTCCTCGAAATCCGGCAAGCGACAGCCTGCTCGGCAATCCTTCGTATGCTCCAATACCGCCCAGGAGTCCAGATCAGGAACTCGGCGGCAGTCAGCGCGAACAAAGCATCTTGCCGTCGCGAAACGGTCAAACGGTCGCAACTGGCAGCGAACCTTCGGTTGAGCCTGGCCGCGGCCTTCCCACGGGAGTCGCGTCGGGAGCCGTTTCCGGCGGAGCGCCGTCAATGAACGTCGAGGGCCTCGGACGGCCTGGTGACAAGAAACTGGAAGGCGCGCAGTCGCCTAGCGTCACCATCCAAAAGATCGCCCCTCCAGAAATCAAGGTTGGCAAGGCGGCGAAGATCGAGATTATCGTTCGCAACACGGGGCCGGTCGTGGCTGAAAACGTCGAGGTGATCGAATCCATTCCCCAGGGAACGACGCTGGTAAGCACGACTCCACCAACGCAAACGGGCCAGCGCGGCGAGATTGTTTGGAAGGTCGGCGAACTCAAACCGGCTGAGGAAGCCAAGCTGCAAGTCGATTTGATGCCGATTGCGGAAGGCGAAATTGGCAGTGTCGCCGTCGTGCAATTCAGTTCCCAGGCGTCCATGCGCACGATCGCCACCAAACCGGAATTGGCGTTGGAATTGAACTCGCCGAAGCAAGTGATGATCGGCGGAGATGTGACGGTGGGAATCAAGATTTCGAATCCCGGCACCGGCGCGGCCGAGAGGATCGTGCTGCACGAAGTCGTGCCGCCAGGGTTCCAGCATCCCGCCGGCCGCGAATTGGAATTTGAAGTCGGTACGCTCAAGCCGGGCGAAAGCCGTACATTAGATTTGACTTTGCACGCCGTACAAGCGGGCTTATTCACCAACATGATCAGCGTCAGCGGCGATGCAAATCTGCGCGCCGAGCAGCCTGCGCAGATTCAAGTGATCGCGCCGGCGCTCGAAGTGGGCATCAATGGACCTGGTCTGCGATATTTGGAGCGGCAAGCGAAATACAGCGTGTCGGTGAATAATCCGGGCACGGCGACAGCGAAAGACGTGGAATTGGTCACGCGCCTGCCCAAAGGGATGCAGTTTGTCGAAGCATCCGACATGGGACACTATGACCAGCAGTCGCACAGCGTCATTTGGAGCCTTGCTGAACTGCCCGCCAATCAGGCCGGCAGCGTAATGCTAACGACGCTCGCCGCCGAGCCGGGCGAACAAAGACTACGCGTCGAAGGCCGCGCCGCTGGCGGCTTGAGCCACACCAAGGAAGAGACAACCATCGTCGAAGGCGTGGCGGCGGTATTGTTCACGGTGGTGGACGTGGACGATCCGATCGAAATCGGCGGGCAGGCGACTTACGAAATCAAAGTCGTCAATCAAGGTTCGAAGGCATCGAGTCGAGTAACGGTGAATGCGATCCTGCCGCCGGAAATGAAGCCGGTGAGCGCCGAAGGGCCGTCGCAGTACCGGATCGAGGGCCAACGCGTGGTCTTCGAGCCGATGACCCGGCTTGCGCCGAAGGCCGATATCACCTATCGCGTGGTTGCTCAGGCCGTTTCGCCCGGCGATTCGCGCATCAAAGTGCTGCTGCAAACCGACGAGATGAACGAACCGGTCACGAAGGAGGAAAGCACGCGGGTGTATAAGGATTGAGCGCCATTCAATGCCGCAAGATGAAAAGTGAAGTCGGCGGCAATCCGGTAGTTTCACTTTTACGCCAGGTTGCATTTTTCAAATCGCATTCTGCATCGACGTATTGGCTTGCCTAATTCGAATTATTCCCCGCCACAAAGCCTTGATTGTTGAACGAATAGAACGTACTAAACGGCACGACGGCATACAATCCGCGGGTGAAGTAGAGATTGACGAAATCGTCGGCGATGAGAATCGGCGTTTTCGGCACCATCACGATGTCGCTGTCATCGAGCCAGATTTCGCCCGCCGGGCACGGTTGTCGGTTGAACATCATGGTGCTTTGCATGTGGACGACCGTGGCCATCAATCGCCAGTCGTCTCCACGGCGAAAGATCGCGATCTGCCGCAAGTTCGCGCCGACTTTCCAACTGCCAGCCATGCTAATGGCTTGCATGAGCGTCGTCGGGCCTTCCATGGTGAAGCGATTCGGCGCATTCACTTCGCCGAATACGTAAAAGTAGCGAGGCGCGCGGCTGGTTAGAATCGGAGTCACTTCGACGCCTTCGATGCCCAACTCATTCTGATAGCGGTAGATGATCTCCTGCTTGAGTTCATCCAGCGTCAAGCCCTGGGCAGGAATGTTGTTGAGCCCCGGGAGGTCGATCGTTCCTTGTGGCGTGATCCGCGCCGGGCGGCCTTGGCCGCCGATGCCGGCCCGATTATCGACGGCCGCCCGCAAGTCGTCGAGTTGTGTGTTGACCTTCAGTGGTGTGACGGTGATCGACGGCAGTTTGTAGAATTTCTTGTAGAGGTCTTCGATTTTGGTTCGCAGTTCATGCACCGTCAGCCCTGCCGCGCGCACCTCGCCAAGTAGAATGAGCGTGATCGTGCCGTCGGGTTGAACGATGAGTTCGCGATTTAGATTTATATCGGTAAACGACTCGACCTTGATAATGTCGCCGCAGTTTAACCGGTAAGGATCGGGCTGCACGTCGCGCGTCAAGCGATAGACGCATTCCAGTTGATCGTCGACTCGCAGGCGGTAAACCGGCACATGGGGCAATCGCCAATGCCCAACATATTCACCTTGAGCATACGCTTGCCAGTCGACGGGGCCCATCGCCCGCCAGCGCCGATCGCGGCAGTCGCAACCGCAAGGGCCGTTGGCCGCGCAGTCGATCCCCATGATCGGACACGGTGCAGCCGGCCCGAGAGCCTGGCAGAGTTGAAAGTTTGGATCGGCGCGGGCCGAGCGATTCTTGCCGGGCAATTTGGCGCTGGCGGCCGGCCCGACAGGAGGCGGGTCGAATGACGCGCTCGGGTCGCACGATCCGACCAGCAAGTCCGCCAGCGACAAGAGAGCGATCGCCAGCGCGAGAAGCAAAAGCAATTGCCCTCGGCGTCCCGATGGGCGCACACCCATTGATCGAATTCCGTTCACGCTATCTGACTCCATGATGTTTCTTGCCCCGATGGTTAAGTGGGCGTACCGCCGTATCGGTCCATGTCGATCGATGGATTCGGAGGTTGCCAGCCGCGAACGTTCGGCAGTGTTCAGAGACTTCTGAAGGTACTGTCGATTTCTCACGGGTGCGGCTCGATTTTCAGGTCACTGCCACGGCCATTTCCAGCCGCCGGCTTTAGGATCCGATTTAGCGGCGGTCGTGGGGGCGGTTGGATCGGTTGCTGTGCCCAATTGCCCAGTCGCAGGGGTGGCGTCTGGAACCATCGTATTCGAGCGTGCGAAGGTTGTGGGATCGACCCAGCGAATCGGATACTGCGAGCCAGCGTTGTTTGTGCCGGCTTGTTTTGATTCGGCGACAGCCAACTCCGCTCGTTCACGGCAAAGAACTGCTTTCGGCGTGTCACCGAGTCGCTCGCTCACAATAGCTAGGTTTCGCCAAGTGATCGGCGAATTGGAGCAGCTCACCGCTTGCTCCAGCGCTTGTCGCGCGTCTTGCGGGCGACCGAAGCGCGCGAGCAGCACACCCAATTCATTGGCGGACATGAAGTTCTGTGGTTCGATAATCACGGCAGCCTGAAAATAGACTACAGCTTTGGCTTCGGCAATTTGCGTCCGTGGTCCGTTCATTTGCGCCGGCGTGATGCAGATTTTTCCCATTCCGTGCAAAGCCAGCGATGCGACGGCTTGATCGCCGCCAGCCATCGCCAGTTGCTCTTGGGCATACGTCAAGTATATCCGTTGGGCCACCAGCGGAGTAATCTCGTCAAGAGACCGATCTTTCAGAATTGGCGTGCGATGTGCATCGACGATGAGTGGCATATTGATCTTAACGTCAATCTGCATGCCGCGCGGTACGAAGTCGTCAACCTCTTCAAGCGCGCGCAGGCCGGCGGCCAACGCTTTGGTATGAGCGGCGGTGTTGCGCTGCGCATCGAGTGCCTCGGCAATGACTCGTAGCGATTCGGTAAATCGCACCCGTGCGCTGTAAAGACCGCCCCGTTCGGCCAAGTCGTAGCCGCGGCGAGCGATGTCTTCTGCTCGTTTGGTAATCGCCGTCATTTCTGGAGTTGGCGTCGTCGGCCCCCACGGCAAGATGGTGCCGGTGGCTTGCGAGGTTCCATCATTCGGACGTGATTCGGCAGCCTGCTGAGGCGATGAATCGGACACTTTCGGAGCCGGCGGATCGATGACCACGAACCGCTCGCCACCAGCGCTAGTCCAGCCAGCCGGCGCAGTCTTCGTACCACCGCTTGACGACGAAGGCGGCGTCAATTGCGGACCGATGGTGGCGTCGGCCGATTCGATCTGGTCATGGTTGAAGTCCGTCAATCGCACCAAATTCGGTGGAGCGACGCGCTTGAGCAGCGCTGGTTCGATGGCGAATGTTCCGGACGATGAGCCGACAGCGAATGCCGCCGCGGAGCGATCGGCCGAGCCTTCCTTCGATCGGCAATTGCAGCCCGATGTGAATGTTAAGCCCAGCAGCAGGACTGTAACGCCTGCAATCGAGCGCGCGTTGCAATCGCTAGAATCCATCGACCATTCCTGGCTTGGTTGGTTGAGTCGGCGCAGAACGATATAATCCGTTCCTTGGCAACAATCGTCATGGGCAGCAGATCGCGCTCAACAAACCGGGCAGCCAATGACCGGTGCCATCGGGCGGCAGCAGAACATTCAGTACAGTCGGAGTTGTTTAACGCCGCCGTGGATTTGACGGGGGATCATAGGTCGAATCGCCGCCCTGATGCGAAGATTTGGCTAAACCGTTACAATCGGAATTCTCGGTAGTTGCATCCTCTGTTATTGGCAGGAATGCGGCAATTGCTCCAACAAGGATGGCCATATTCGGCAGAATTGGAATTCTACCTCGCAGGCCGCAGTTCTTTTGAAATCTGAAGAATCGGCATATTTTACCAACTCAAAAGTGCAATTATACTGGAAATCCCCACGCATGATTTGCGAGGACTTTGTCGTACCCACCAGACAAATCGTCCTCTAGCAACGGGCAGGCACGCCACTGATTTCGTCACAACCCTGATTTGCCCAGCACTTCGATGATTGCCCCTTATCATCACCGCTTCGCTCTGCGCAACGCCCTCCAAGTCCCTTGGCGGCATAAAGGGAAAGGATCACTATTTTTCTTGGCCGTGATGAGTACTGCCGCGGCCTTGACGCTTTTGTCGCCAAAGACCTACCGCTCGGAAGGCAAGTTGCTGGTTCGGCTGGGGCGTGAGAATATGGCGCTCGACCCGACCGCTACGCTCGGAGCCACGCCGCTAGTGGGCGTCCAACCATCGCGAGAAACAGAGTTGAATTCCGACATCGACATCCTGAAAAGTCGCTTCCTGATCGAAAAGGTCGTCGATTTCATTGGTCCGGCGAGAATTTTGGATGGAGACGAACCTGCAACGAAGGCTGGCGCTACGGCCGACGAATTGTCTCCGGAAGAATCAGCAAGCGAAAGAATGCAAGCGATTCGCTTGGCGATGCGCGCCTTGAATGTGGAAGCCGTGCGAAAGTCGGCCGTGTTGCAAATTACCTATGATGCTGCTAGTCCGCGTTTGGCGCAAGAATTCGTGTCCAAGCTCATCGAAGACTTCCGCGAAGAATACATTCGTCTCAATCGCACGCCGGGCGCAAGCGAGTTCTTGTCGGCACAAACGACGGCCAGCGGCCAGCGGCTGCGAGAAAAGGAAGATCAATTGCTGGCACTCAAGGACGAAACTGGATTAGCCGCCCCCGATAGCCAACGGGCCATTCTGGTCTCGCGCATCGGCAAGCTGCAAGACGACTTGCTGCTCGTCGACGCTTCGCTTGCCTCGACGGAAGCCGAAGTGCAAAAGTTGCGCGGCCAATTGCGGACCCTGCCGTTACGAGAAATCACGGAAGAAATCGCTGGTTATGCCAATGAAGCTGCCGACGGCATGCGCCAACAGTTGTATGCCCTGGAAGTGCGAGAGAAAGACTTGGCGGCTCGATTTACCGACGATCATCCGCAGCTAATTCAAGTCCGCGAGCAAATTGCCAAAGCGAAGAATGTGTTGTCAGAAGAAGAGCCGAATCGCACCCAAACCAAAACAGCCCAAAGCAAGCCGCACGAGGAAGTGAAGTTATTGCTGCTTAAAGAAGAGCCGATTCTGGCGGCGCTGCGGGCGAAAGGGGACCGTATTCGCTTGCAACTTGCCGATGAGCAAGTATCTCTGAAAAAACTCAATGAAGCTGAACTACGAGTGGCGCGACTGCAACGCGAGACAACCATCGAGGAATCCAACTATAAGCGTTATGTTGATAGCCGCGAACAGGTCGATATCGATGCGGCCAAAGCCGCCGACGGCCAGTCCAACATCAACATCGTGCAGCCAGCCACGTTCGATCGCAAGCCGATTAGCCCCAAACCGCTTTTAAACATGACGCTGGCCTTTGTCGTCGGCTCGCTCGGTGCCATTGGTTTGGCATTTGCTGCCGAGGCCGGCAATCGCACGATTCGCACTCCGGCGGAGTTGGAAGCTCGGTTGGAATTGCCCGTGCTGGCAGCCATTCCGCGATTATCAGCCGCTCAGATGTCCACTCTCGAATTTCAAGAGGTGCGGCGATGACGCTCTCTCCACCCACCACGCAGCAACGGGTCATTGGCAATGCGGCCTGTAATTTTTCTCAAGACATCCAGCGGCACTATCGCGCGCTGCTGCGACAACTCGGCTGGCCCCATTGCGATGGCCGTCCGGTCCCGCAGGCAATTGGAGTTACGTCGAGCAATGCAGGTCGAGGAACAACCACCGTGGCTTGCCATCTCGCTGCGACGGCGGCGGCTATGGCGACAAATCGCGTGCTGCTCGTCGATGCACATGTCGCGCGACCTGCCGTCTCGGATCGCTTTTGCGTCGATGCAGCGCCGGGGTTTGTCGAAATTGTGTTGCAGGGCAGTGCCGACGGCGTGGCTCCGCGGGCTTGTTCCGTACCTCGGCTTTGGATTTTGCCCGCAGGTTGTGCGTTCGATAGCAGCGAACAAGTCTATGACTCGCCTGCGCTGTCGGGATTTGTCGAGGAATTGAAAAGCGACTTTGATTTGGTAGTATTCGATCTGCCGCCGGCAGGGGACGCGTTTGCGCCGCTGCGGCTGGCAGAACAGATGGACGGAGTGCTGCTAGTGGTGGAAGCAGATCGCGGTAGTTGGGAAGATGCCCGCCGCGTTCGAGATTTTCTTTCGCACTCCAAAGTTCGGTTGGCTGGCGCGGTACTCAACGGTTATCGGGGGTGAGCGGGGCAAAAACGCGTTTTGCAAGATGCTCGCAAGAGGCAGAATGAAATAAACGGATTCTGAACTAATCAGCACGCATACCTACGGCGCCCCACCATCTGTGCGCTATGTGTCGCTGCTCCGCGTGTCGCACCACGAAACTCACCTTTGAATTTGACGGGCCACCATGTTGACCGAGCTTGTTTCCGCGCTTCGCCGGACGGCGGAGCGTTCTGAAGGGCGAAATCTGCGCGGAGTGCATTCTCGGCGGCATTTTCGCCGGTTGCTCGCTCGTGAACGCGCACGCAGCGATCGCAGCGGCGACCGATTTTCTCTGGTCGCATTTGCCGCAAGCAATGCCGCAACCGCCACGACGATGCGGAAGCGGTTGGCAAGAATTTTGCGTCGGCGACTGCGATTGACCGATGAAATCGGCTGGCTCGATGATGAGAAAATCGGTGTCGTGCTGCCGGCTACTCCGCCGCGCGGCGCTTGGCATTTGGCCGACGATGTATGCAGCCGCCTCGATGCCGATTTGCGCCCCCACTGCAGTGTCTATTCGTATCCTTCCGACCCGGAACAGCTCGACCAGTCGATACCCGAGGAGCGGCACGCTAGCGAACCGGAAAGTCATCCGCACGGGGATCAGCGGCCAACCAATGCGCTCGAGCTGCTGTTCATGCAGAGGATGCCGCTGTGGAAGCGGCTGATGGACGTTGCGGGAGCCGCCGTCGGCTTGATCGTACTTTCGCCGCTATTCGCGGCCGTTGCGGCCGCGGTGAAAATCAGTTCTCCTGGCCCCGTGTTCTTCAAGCAACGCCGCAGCGGCTGGGGCGGCCAGCCGTTCATGATGTATAAATTTCGCTCAATGATCGTCGACGCGGAAGGGCTGAAAGGCGAACTATTGGCGCACAATGAGCAGGATGGCCCGGCATTCAAAATCGAGTGCGATCCGCGCGTGACGAAATTGGGCCGCTTCATCCGCCGCACCAGCATCGACGAGCTGCCGCAACTGTGGAACGTATTGCGCGGGGAAATGACGCTCGTCGGTCCGCGGCCTCGTCCCTGCGACGAACAAGCGGGCTGTTCAAATTGGCAGCGGCGGCGGCTCGACATGACACCGGGGCTGACCTGCATCTGGCAAGTCTCAGGCCGATCGAACGTGACCTTCAACGAATGGGTGCGGATGGATTTGGAATACGTCGAAGGCCGCTCGCTGTGGCAGGATGTGAAGATTTTGGCGGCGACGCTTCCCGCGGTGATCTCGCGCCGCGGCGCTCAATAAACAGCAGTGTCTTTGCACTTTGAAATGAACTCATCGATTCCATTCATCCGACCGCGCTTGCTTTTGCTCGCGCACTCGTGCAATCCGGAAATCGGCTCCGAGCCGGGAGTCGGCTGGAATCGTGCCTTAGAGGCGTCCAAGGAATTTTCCACGTGGGTCGTCTGCGATGAGGAGACAAACCGGACGCCGGTCGAGCGTTTCTTGCAATTGCACGGGCCGATTCCGAACGTGCAATTTTCCTTTGTCGATTCGGGACGATTAGAGCAAAGACTGCGCAAGCTGCCCGGCACGTATTGGGTGAGATACAACCTCTGGCATCGGAGGGCCTATCAAGTCGCTTGCCGCTTGCATCGCCAGGTCAACTTCGATTTGGTGCATCAGCTCAATCTCTGCGGCTTCCGCGAACCGGGATATTTGTGGAAGCTCGGAGTACCGCTCGTGTGGGGGCCCTTGGGAGGTGCGCAGAATTATCCCTGGCGGTTTTTGCGATCCGCAGGATTCTCCGGTGCGGTCAGTGAATCACTGCGAAATCTACTCAACTGCTGGCAAATGCGAATCGGTCGGCGTGTGGGCAAGGCCGCCCGCAAATCGAAAGTGGTGCTGGCAGCGACGACGACCAACGCGCGTGCGCTGGCTCCGCGCTGCATTTCGCCACCACGTGTATTGCTCGAAGTGGGAATTCATTTGCCGCCGCGGCAGACTCGCAATTTTCATCGGCCGGAGCCTCTGCGGGTGCTTTGGAGTGGTGTTTTCGAGCATCGTAAGTCGCTCCACTTGCTTCTTGAGGCTGTTGCCGTTCTTCCTGCCGATATGATTGGAGAGGTTCGCATCCTCGGGCGCGGCCCACTCGAAGCGCGATGGAAAAAAATCGCGAGGCGGCTGGGGATCGATTCTCGTTGTCGCTGGCTGGGCTGGATTGATCGGCAGTTGACCACACTGCAGTACCAATGGGCCGATGTGTTTGCCTTTACGAGCTTACGCGATACCACGGGCACGGTATTGCTCGAGTCGTTAGCGGCCGGCACGCCGGTGGTTTGCCTCGATCACCAGGGCGCCGCCGACGTGGTGACTGATGAATGCGGCGTCAAGCTTCCGGTGACCAATCCGCGCGACGTCGTCCGCCGGCTGCGCGAATCACTAATTCGGCTGCATTTCGATCGAGACGAATTGGCTCGACTCAGCGCCGGCGCCAGACGGCGCGCCGAACATTTCACTTGGGAGCGGCAAGGGGAGCGGATGTCGGCCATCTACCGCGAAGTATTCTCTAGCGATGAAGGCGGCGTCGAAATCTCTTGCCGCGCTACGGAAACTGCCGCAGAACGTCGACTCGCGAGTGTCGATACCAGCGACCATCCGCTTTCAGTCGCGGCTCCGATCGTCGCGGCGAGAGCATTGCTCTCGGAGCGGAGGGAATAATGTCGCGGCAACATCCACTGGCCCAACGATTATCGAAACCAGCGACCAAGCACAATGGTTCGCCTGCGACCGCGCCGCGCAATTCCCCGACATCATCCGTTGCCGCGCCGTCGGCATTCGCGGAGTCTCGCTGTCGCCTTTATCAAAAAGGTGTGCTTTCGCTAGTCGATCAAGCGGTCGTCAGCGGCACGAACTTTCTCACGATGGTTTTGCTCGGTCGCACCGAAAAAGACGAATTGGGCGTCT
>JADZDJ010000252.1 GCA_020851115.1 Pirellulales bacterium | reverse complement strand
CCGCCGATGCGCCGGAACTGAAATGGTCGAACCGCGGTCGTGTGGCAATCACGCTGCAGCCGGATGAAGTGAAGGAAGTAAAAATCGTAGTTCCCGCAAAAGCGTTTCGCATGTAACTAGCGGCAGCGTTTCTCGGACAATTAGTACGTTTTGAATCGAGGATTCGAACCATGCGTGGAGAACTGAAGGCTGAGAGCAACGGAGACAGCCAGGGTTGGTCCCAGGCTGAATCTCATGGCCTCTTGGCTTCCCTATCTCTCTGCCTTGTTTCACTGGGACCCATGTCTGCAAGATTCACTTGGTTAGTAGGTTGTGTTGCCGTCGCGGCTGTCGCCGGCTGTAGCGAATCATCGTCGCCGCCGTTTCGGTTGAACATGACGAATGTCGTGGCGAAGCAAATTGCGCCCGAACATCAACAAGCCGTCGCCAATATTCTCGGCGCGATGTTCGGTACCCCGGATGCTCCCGTTGCCCTGCCCGAAACCGGCCTGGACGAGAGACTATTGGCAATGGCGGCCGGCCCGGTGTGGAGTGATAAGGAAGGTGGCAAGCACGGGCTGTATCGCCGGCACTGCGTGCATTGCCATGGCATCTCCGGCGATGGCCAGGGACCAACGGCGGCGATTCTGAACCCCTATCCGCGTGATTACCGTTCTGGCGTCTATAAGTTCAAAAGCACCTTTACTTCGGCCGAACCAACGACTGCCGATTTAGAGAACATTCTGCATGATGGGATACCGGGCACCGCGATGCCATCGTTCGCTTTGTTGCCGCCCGACGAAGTCAAGGCCCTTGTCGAATACGTGAAGTATCTCAGCATGCGGGGGCAAATGGAGACCGCTCTTGAGAATTATGTGGCCGACGAACTTGATGCCGACTCGAAGTTCGACCCGGCGGCGGATCCAGCATTGCAGCAGTTGATCGTCAAGGATTTGTTGGGGCCAATCGTCGAGTCGTGGAACAGTGCGAAAGATCAGGTGATTCGTCCTGAAGACGGCGCCATTCCACCGGCCGATCGCCCAGCGAGTGAAATTGTCGCTTCGATTAAAGCGGGACGCGACCTGTTCTTTGGGCCCAAAGCCAACTGCGTGAAGTGTCACGGACCGACCGCCTTGGGCGACGGCCAGCAGACCGATTATGACTCCTGGAACAAAGCCAATTTCGATTTCATTGCTGCCACAAAAGACAAGATCGGGCAGATCGACTCCTTGCGCACGGATTTGGGCAAGGCGACCGGCGAGGAAGCAGAACAGCTTCGCAAACAGATTATTGAAGCACAGGCCGAGTACAATTCCCGTAATATGCATGTTGCGGCGCTATTGCCGCCGCGCAACGCCATTCCCCGCAATTTGCGCGAGGGCATTTATCGCGGCGGTCGGCGGCCAATTGATATCTTCTGGCGGGTGTCGGCCGGAATTGCTGGTACACCCATGCCGGCCAGCGGTCCCGCCGCCGAAGGTGCGCCTGGCACGTTGACTCAGCAGGAGATTTGGCAGCTGGTGGACTACGTGTACTCGCTGCCGTTCGAGCCAGCCAGCCTGCCGCAAAAGAAACCAATCAATACCGAGGTTGTCAGTAAATAGCGCTTGGTCGTTGAGTGGGCGAACGCCACAAGGAACATTGCACGCTCGCTGATTCAGCCTTACGGAGAGAACCGTGAGACATTTTTGGGCATTCCTATTCTTGCTGGTGCCGATTCTGGGCGTACTGACGTTCGTTCTGGCGCCGTATTACAACCACGCGTTCCCGCACGACATTTCGGAGCAGGGGCGGGTGATCGACCAGTTGTTTATGTTCATCTTGTTGCTCACAGGCGTCATTTTCCTGGGCACCGAGGTTTGTTTGTTTTACTTTATTTGGAAATACAACAATCAATCGAATGCCGAGCCGGTGAAGTTCTCGCACGGCAGCCACACGCTCGAAGTCGTATGGACCATTCTGCTGGCGGTGACTCTCCTGTTCATCGCGATTTACCAGATGAACGCCTGGGCCGATGCCAAAATGCGGCGGCCCAATCTTGGCACTCTCCCGGATGGCACGCCAATCGTCACCGCTGAAATCACGGGCCGGCAGTTCAATTGGGATGTACGCTATCCCGGTCCCGATAATGAACTGCACACGCCGGACGACATCATCCGCGTCGACGGCGACATTCATTTTCCCTCCGGCGAGGAAGTGCTCCTCAGCATCAAAAGTGCCGACGTGCTACACAGCTTCTTCCTGCCAAATTTGAGAATCAAGCAGGACGTGGTTCCCGGCATGCAGCAGTACATGTGGTTCAAATGTCGCGAGCCAAAAGAGACTGTCGATATTGTCTGTGCCGAACTGTGTGGCTGGGGACACTACAAAATGAGCGGCCGGGCCACGTTCGAGCCGCGCGCCGAGTTTAACGCCTGGTTGGCCGAAAAAGCTGCCGAGCAGCACGCTCGCACCATCGCCGCGGCCCCGGCAACGGAATAACTGAAAAGCCTGCGAGCAAGAAACGCATTTCGACCCTGGAT
>JADZDJ010000251.1 GCA_020851115.1 Pirellulales bacterium | reverse complement strand
ATGCTGCGCTGCTGTTGGTTCACATCGGAACGATGCGATGGTCGGCGCACCAAAGCGTGGCGTCGTCGCTAACGGCCATTGGGGCGTGCTCGCGCAATGAAAGTGACGCCGAGGATCGCGACGATGTGGAAGGTGAGAGCCGTTCAGTTTACGGCCGTGCTGTCGACGGCGAAATGGCCGATCGCTGCGATGTTCCTGTGATGCGGCACGCGGTGGAATTGAATCGGCCATCGCGTCGCCGCGCACTGGCCAGTCGATATGCCTGGCTCTCGGCCGCAGCGATCATCATTTTTCTGGCCGGCGGTTGGTGGTGGCAGTCCGCGCGTATTCCAGTCGGTTCACATGTCAACGCGGTTGCGCAGCCCCAGAGTCGCCCCAGCGGCGTGATTTGCGTTGATTCGGGCACGCTGCGGTTGCCGTTGCTCAATGTCGGGAGTGTCGTCGTCGAAGGGCCCGCGAGGTTCGAGTTGGAAAGACCGAAGCGGATGCGAGTGGACCTTGGCCGCATCCGGGTCGAAGTCACGGAGCCTAGCGGCTACGGATTCGTCGTCGCGACGCCACATGGCGAAGTTACCGACTTGGGGACGGAATTCGGAATCGACGTCAATGATTCGAAAACCAGCGACATCGTTGTGTTTGAAGGCCAGGTGGATTTACGGGCCGGCGTGCCGGGCAGGCCAGGCGCCTTGGCCGAACGACTCGTCGGAGGCGATGCGGTGAGCTTCGCCAGCGACGGTCAATTAAGCCGAATTATGTCCATTAGCACCGACGGAACGGCCACGTTTATGCGTTTACCGAGAATTTCGACGGGGACTCCTTCGCCCTTGATCTCGAATGTGTCGGACAGGCTCAAAAATACCAAGCGGTTTTATGAGATTGTCCCTGGCGGTTTTAGAGAAGATGTGCTGGCCTATGTCGATCGAAAATTTCATAACTGGAATGGCGTTGATGCACGGGGGCTGCCTTCCTCCTTGGTCGGCGCCGATTACGTGAAGACTTTTAACAGTGACAAGCTGCGGAGCAAAGTGGAGATTGCCGTCGAGGTGGCTCGCCCGGCACGGTTGTTCGTGTTTATCGACGATCGGATCGACGTTCCCACCTGGTTGAAAGACGGTTTCAAGGCTACCGGAGACAAGATCGGTCTTGATGCTGGGGACTTTGTGGCAAGCGACCAAAAAAAATCCTTTCTGCCGACAGGAGTCGGGCCGGGCAAATCGCTCGACGCCGTATTTTCAGTATGGGAAAGGCGAGTGATGGAACGCGGCATCGTTTTGCTTGGCCCTATTCCCGTTCGTTTGGAAGGGACCGCGATGTACGGCATTGCGGCGGTCGAGATGCAATCGAACGATACGAGGCAAGAGTCGCAATCAGCAAGTGGCACTACGAAATAAACGCAGGGCCATGAAATGGACTAGTAAATGCACTTCACCGATTTGATAGCAAGATGGCGATTGGTCCCCCGTATTCTCCAAGTTTAACTTCGGACAGAACGGCCGGTCCGCGGTATAGGTGAGCCGTGGCGGCTGCGAGTTCTGCGTGCAGCCGCCGGGTTTGCACGCGGCTTTCACCTCCTTGCCCTTAAACCCTCCCCATAGCTCCTTCGCTCGGCCGGAATTTTCCTGCCTCCATCAAATAAGGATTGTCCGGACGAGCCATCTCTCACCTGGTCCAGAAAGGTAACTCCAATGCGAATTCGATCAATCCTTCTCACGTTCCAACTCTTGGGTGCCCCTGCGGCGGCCTGGGCAGTCGACGCGGCATCGGTGACGGTGGAATGCAAGGCCCCACCGATCTTGTTCGCAGCCGAGGAAATTCGCACTGCCTTAAAACAGGCGCATTGGACGGTCGGCGAGGGGAAATCGCAGGCCAGGGTTGCCATCAAGCTGCAGGAGCCGGACGGGCGCGGCGATGAGGAGTCGTTTGAAATCTTGACCGACAACACGGGCGGAGTGGTAAACGTCCACATTCGTGGCAAGGACGTTCGTGGAGTCATGTATGGCGGACTAGACGTGGCCGAGCAAATCGCAATGTCCCAGGGGTCGGTCAAGCTCGCGCCACGCCAAGGCAAACCGTTTTTGCCAGTGCGCGGGCTTAAGTTCAACATTCCCCTGGCCGGAAACGATTATCTCTCGCAAGAGGATCTGGACAAGGGCGACTGGTTCTGGGATCTCGACTATTGGCAAAGCTTCATGCGTTTCCTTGCCTATCATCGCTACAACCTACTGAGTTTCTGGAACTCGCATCCCTACGACCAGATGGTACGGTTAGAGAAGTATCCGGAAGCCAACCGCCTATCTAAGGAGCAGTTGGATCGCAACATTGCGTTTTTTCACAAGTTGTTCGGCATGGCCCGCGATTATGGTTTGGATACCTCCGTGGTGACCTGGAACATTCATATGTCGCCGACCTTTCAAGAGGCTCACAAGATCAAGGGAGGAGAGGATACGCCGCTGGTCCGCGATTATCAGCGAGAATGCGTGCGGGCGCTACTCAAGGAGTACCCGGAACTGACTGGCATGGGCACTTGCCCCGGCGAGCGGATGGGCGGAGTCACCACCGAATCGCGCGAAGAGTGGATCCGCCAAACCTATCTGCAGGGCATCGCCGACGCCGAGCGGAGCAACGCGCCGTTTATTCTTCGCTATTGGGGCGGCACGCCTCCGACAACGGCAAAGATGCTGGAGAAGGCCAAGTACCCGGGCCCCATGTATCTGGATATCAAATTCAATGGCGAACAGATGTACTCATCGACGAAGGTGCATTTAAAAGACACGGGCTGGCTGACCCAGAATCCGAAGCACTACAAGCTGCTTTGGCACTTGCGAAACGATTGCATCTATCAGCTACGGTGGTGCGATCCCGCATTTGCCTCGGCTGTGATTCGCAACTGTGGCGGACCTGACTCGGCCGGTTTCGTGATGGGGTCGGAGATCGAGGTGCCCGGTATCGATCGCAACCACACCGCTAGCGCCGCCGGCCACAAAGCCTGGAAATACGAGTTCGAGAAGAACTGGACTCGCTTCGGCCTTTGGGGCCGGGCGGGTTACAACCCGGATGAGCCTGCTGATTATTGGGTCGCGCGCTTGAATGAGCGATTCGGCCCGCAGGCCGGCCCGGCCGTCTTCAACGCGCTGGTGGCTGCCAGCAAGGTGATTCCTCTTACCACGTCGTTCCATTGGAATTACATGAACGGCGATTGGTACCCAGAGGGCAACGTCGGTGTCTGGAACACCAGTGCCGAAATGCCCATTCATAATTTCCGAGACAATAAGTTGTGGCACGACGTGCTGGAATGGACGTTCACCCAGGTAATCGACGATTCACTTCAGTGCATTCCCGACTACGTCGCGGATCAACTCACCAACGCCAGGGCTGGCGATAAAGTGATTACGCCACCTCGCTATGCCCAAATGCTGGAAGAATTCGCGGACGCCAGTGCTAAGTCGCGGACAGCAGCCGGGCGCGCAATCGCTGGCAACAACAGCGAGTGGGAATGCACCGAGCTGGACCTGAAGGTTTTAGAATTGCTCGGTCGCTACTACGCGGCGAAATCGCGGGCGGCCACCGAGGTGATGTTCTTTCTGGCCACGGGAGAAGAGCCGCGTCGTGCGGCTGCCATCGATCATCTCCATCGGGCGCTTGTGCTGTGGAAACAACTCGCCCAAGTGGCCGATGCTCACTATGCCGCCCATGAAATCTGGCTTTTTGGCAAGCAGTTTGATTGGAGTCGCTATATCCCTGAGGCCGAGCGCGATATCGTCATGGTGCGCACATTGGTGCCGTGGCCTCGAAGCGATCAGGAATGGAAGGTCGGCGGAAAAACTGTGCTCCTGTCGACTTGGCGGAGTGAGCCACCGTTGCCTTCCGGACTGAAGCCCTGGGTACAGAAGTTTAACAACCAAGTGATGATAAACGTCTCTGGTGCGGGAGTTTCTCAAACCTCACGGGAGGCCGCGAACACCAACCTCGTTTTTACGGATGCGGGCACAGGGATCATCGAGTTGAATTCGAACGCGGTAGAATCCGCGAAGATCAACGGGCAGCCGGCCCGAGTAGTCGGAGCTGCGCCTACGCAATCCATGGTAGGGCCCGTGCGGATGGGCACGAACCGTCTGGAACTAATCTTTGCCGACAAGATCGCTCCGCCGTCAATTACGAGCACGACGGTGATTCCCCAGAACGCTCAGTTTCTGGAGGCGGAATCGGGTAAGGTGACCGCGCCATTCGAGACGGCTCCGCTGATGGTAAATTCTTGCGATACAATCGTGCGCATTCCCAAAGGCAAAGGACGCGGCGAAAGCAACGACAGAAAGATCGTGGACAACGGCCGGATTACTTATGAGGTCGATTTGCCGGCCGATGGCAACTATGTCGTACACATGGCTGCATTTTGGCCGGACACGTCAGCCAATTCGTTCTATTATGCCTGGGATTCGGCTGCGCCGCGCGTGTTGGGCAACGATGAGACGTTCCAAAAATGGCATTGGGTGGCGACGGTGCCGGAAAATCTCAAGGCCGGCAAGCACGCGCTGACCATACGCAACCGCGATGAGGGGGCGGCTTTTGATTGCCTGCTCGTAGCCCCAGCGAAAACGGCCCCCACGGTTGACCAGTGAGCAAAGCCGAGGTGGTCCGCGACGTGCAGCAGCTCTTTCACCGCAATTTCGTTGAATTCCTTTCTACCTAGTGTCGGAACGAGGCATGGAAAACCAGACCATAAGTTCGTCGCCCCTGATGAATGTTGGTGACCAATCGCGGCGTACGAACTATCGTTGGGTGGTCTGTGGGTTGTTGTTTTTCGCCACGACCATCAACTATGTGGACCGAGCCGTCATCGGTGTCCTGAAGCCAACGCTCATGGACGACCTGCACTGGAGTGAACAAGACTACTCGTTGATGGTTTCCTCCTTTTCGATCGCGTATGCGTTTGGATATCTTTTCGCGGGCCGTCTCATCGACTTAGTCGGAACGCGAATCGGTTATGCCCTCTCCGTTTTTCTCTGGACGTTGGCGGCCATGGCCCATGGGCTGAAGCTCTCCTTGGTTCAGTTCGCGATGGCCCGGGCAGCGCTTGGCCTGGCGGAAGGTGGCAATTTTCCCGGTGCCGTGAAAACGGTTGGTGAATGGTTTCCCAAGAAAGACCGTTCGCTGGCCACGGGCATCTTCAATTCGGGCTCGAATATAGGGGCGATGTTGACACCCTGGTTGGTGCCGATCATCACAAGGCACTACGGCTGGCGGGCTTCCTTCGTCATCACCGCGTCGGTGGGCTTAGTCTGGGTGATAATCTGGCTCATTTTCTACAGAACACCCAGTCAGCACCCGCGGGTATCCCGGGCCGAACTTGACTACATCCGTTCCGACCCGCCAGATCCGCCGATTCGGATCGGTTGGCTTTCCTTGCTACGGTACCGCGCAGTATGGGCATTCATCATTGGCAACGGGATTAGTTCGCCCATTTGGTGGTTTTATCTGTATTGGATTCCTGGATATCTTCAGAAACATTTTGGCCTGGATCTGTTGGATATCGGGCCACCTGTAATCGTGATTTACTTATTCGCCGACTTCGGCAGCATCGTGGGAGGATGGCTCGCCACGACGTTGATCAAACTTGGCTGGAGCGTGACTGCGGCACGAAAGTCCACCATGCTGCTTTGCGCTTTGTGCGTCGTACCGATTTGTCTCACCGTGGGTACGGAAAGCCTTTGGCTAGCTACCGGTTTGGTGGCGCTGGCAGCGGCAGCGCATCAGGGTTGGTCGGCGAATCTGTTTACGATGGTCGGCGACACCATGCCTCGTGGCACGATCAGCTCGGTGGTTGGTCTAGGAGGATTTGTCGGGGCTATGGTCAGTGGTATAGTCGTGGCGCCGTTCATCGGTTGGATTCTGGACAAGACCGGCAGTTACGTCATTCCCTTCGGAATTGCTTCCGGCGGCTACCTGGTGGCGCTGCTGCTGATGCATTTGATCTTGCCGCGTCTGGAGCCGGTTCGCTTGCTGCAATCCAATCACTGACATTTCCCTTATCGGGCAGGCAAACATGGAAGAGGGGGTCTAGCCCCAGATAGACAAGTCCCGTCGCCAGTCGCATACGCAACGAACGACGGGACTTGTGATCGCAAATTGTCGGACGAACGGTATTTCGATGACTTACTAGCCAACCGCTGGCTGCCAACCGACCGCCACCTGCCGTCCGCTCCGCGTTTAGCCACGGACGAAGCTCATACTTGTTTCCGATTGGCCGCTGCCAAGCTTGAAGGTGAAACCGTTGGCGGCCTGGCCGAACGTGCCTTCGAGCTTCTGGTTGTCGCTGGATCGCAAGAGCTTCAAGGAGCCACCGTCGATGGTGTACGTGCCTTGGAACGAGCTGTTCTTGCCCTTGTTCGTGGCGTTCCACGTAAACGTGCTGTCTTCCATCAACCGGAGTCGAACCGTGGCGCCGTTGGCCAGTGTGGCGGAAAACTCACCGGTTGGGTTGAACGCGGCTTGAGCTGTCGCTTGTGCATCGGCGGCTGGAGCTTCGCTGCCGTCCCATCCGGAAAGAGCCTGCAGCGCGGAAAGTTCAGCGCTGCCTTGCGCGGGTGTCGTCGTTTGCACAGGTGCTTGTTGCGGAGCCGCGGCAACTGGCGTGGTCGTCGTCGAGCCAACCACCGTCGTTCCACCGGTGCTTACGGGCTTGGCAACCACGCGAGTCTGAGCAGTCGCTGGGCTTTGAGCAACCGTGGCCTGAGCAACGGGCGTCGCCTGAACTTGCCCTTGCGGCCCTTGCTGCTGAGCGATCGGCTGTTGCGGGATTTGTTGTTGGGGAACCTGTTGTTGAACTTGCTGCGGAATCTGCTGTTGTGGAAATTGTTGCGGATACTGTTGGGGGTATTGTTGATACTGCGGATACTGTTGGTAGTAATTCGGTTGATAGCCGTAGTTATAGCTTTGACGATAGCCGCCCCAGCCGCCGCCACGTCCGCCGCAGGCGCTGGCGTCGAGGGTCATCGAGGTCAAAAATCCCAGTCCGGCGACGGCCGACATCAATGTTTTCATCGTGCTGTTCATAGTCAGGTTCCTTTCCAAGTGCGGGAAAAACTGTCTTTTTTTGGCGACGGTCGGCCATTGATTGGCCTGAAAACCGTCGTATCTGCCTTCGTTAGCGGAAACGTAAGACGATTGTTACAGGTGAAAATCGAGACTAGATGCTAGGGCTGAGTCTGGGATTGTTGGGATTCTGGCGGAAACCGAAAGAGCGATGAGCATCGAGCTTGCAAGCAGGATTGCCCGCCGCTCAACGCTCATCGCTCGATGCTCGTCGATAACCCCTTCGCTTCTAGCCCCTCTTGACCTACTTCAGCCAATCTTCCAGTCCATCGGAGGCCGTTTGGGCCGTCGTTTCCGGTGTGGCGAGTTCTTTCTTCATTAAGCTGGCGAGCTTGGCGACGTATTCGACCGTGCTACGGACCGCATCGGGGGAAGCCGTCGCGTCGAGCTTCGCACAGTAGACTATTAGATGGTCGCCTTGTTCGGTCCGCTCGATATTCCACGCACCCAGCTTGGTGCGGCCGTTTTGTTCGAGCAATTTCATCGTAGTTTCGAACTTCGGGGCTTTTTTCAGGATGGCGGCCAAGGCCCAAACTTTGCGGACGTCGGCCTTTTCGTAATACTCGACTTCCTTCGTAATAAAGACCGTCTGGCCTTCCTTATCCTTGTCGTCTTGCTTGACCGAGACTTCAAAGTGGCCGCTGGAGTGCTGCTTGAACTCCAATTCAGCGGTCGTCAGGATGTCGGCAATTGGCAGTGGTGCCGGCTTCCAAGGGCCGCTGATAAACCCGCGGACTTCATTCACATCAACCGAATAGCTGACCAAGCGGGCATTGGGGGCAATGGCTTGCGAAATCGCGATCAACTCCCCAGCGCTGTTCACCATGGGGCCGCCGCTATCGCCAGTATTGATGGGTGCTTGGGTTTCGACCACCGTGAATTCATGTTCCCCGGCGCCGGTGCGAAATTGCTTCTTGTAAACCGAGCGAACCGTGCCCGAGGTGTAGACCCATAGGGCTTCGCTAGAGCCGGGATTGCCGATCGAGTCGACCGGCTCGCCGGGACTGGCGCTTTTTTCAGCCATTTTGAGCGACTTTGCGCCTTCTGGCAGACTATCGAGTTGAACCAGCGCCAAGTCTCGCTTGCGGTCGACCGCGACCACTCGACCGCGGATCGCAATATTTTTGGCGTTTTCAGCGTAATATTTTCTCTCGACGATCAGCGTTTCTCCCTTGAACTGCGGAAAGAAAATGAAGGCCGTACGCGATTCGCCGACGACGTGAAAATTAGTAATGACCAGCCGTTTTTCCGCATCCACCAACACGCCCGTGCCGCTGGATGTCTTGCCGGCGACTTTGGTAAGCACCCAAGTCGTCGAGCGAATCGATTCCTGATAAACCTTGGCGTCGGCCTGAGCCTGGGAGGCTGAGATCGTGGAAATGACTGCCGCAGCGGCCAAAATCCAGAAAATTCGCGACTTGATGAGTGTGCGAGTCATCATGTTTGCACCGTTTTCCCTGTGAAATTTGGATTGGAGGTAAGGGCAGCCACAGTGGCAATCGCCCAAGTTGCTACCATAGAAAGCGGGAACAGGCCGACGATGTTACAGCGGCAAAGTGGGTTGGGCGACCTGCAGCGACGACGAGTAATGTTGTTGCATGCGGCCGCAGAGCCGACCGCTTTCGGTCGAACGCGGTTTGGATGGGGACCAGCCAGGTCCGAGCGAAATCTGGTCATATTTGCCGATAACCGTTAAAATCCTCGCCAGTTCTGTTTCATCCCGACAACGAGGCAATGGAATGTTCGAGTATCGTGGAAAGACTGCCGTGATTACGGGGGCATCGTCAGGAATTGGACGATCGTTTGCCGGCGAACTTGCCGCGCGCGGCATGTCGGTGATTTTGACCGCTCGATCCATCGAATCGCTCGAATCGCTCGCGCAGGAAATCGCCGGACTGCATCAGGTTCGCACCGATGTGATTCCGGCCGACTTGAGCCAACGGCAGGGCGCTGCACAACTTGCGGACGAGATTGTCCAGCGCGGCCGATCGGTCGATTTGCTTGTGAATAATGCCGGTTTTCTGACGCACGGGCATTTTGAGTCGATTTCACCGACCCGCGAGCGCGACGAGGTAATGGTCAACGTCTCGGCAATGGTCGAGTTGACGCACGCGTTTCTGCCGCCGATGCTCGATCGTCAGGAGGGCGGAGTCATCAACGTCGCGTCGATCGCCGGTTTTCAGCCGATTCCGTACATGGCGGTATATGCGGCGAGCAAGGCGTTTGTCATTTCGTTCTCGGTGGCGCTGTGGCAAGAGTGTCGCGATCGAAATGTGCGCGTGGTCGCGATTTGCCCCGGCACGACGGACACGCCGTTTTTCGATGTTGCCAATGCGCCAGAAGCGGCATTGGGGAAAAAACGCTCGCCGGAGCAAGTTGTCGCGACGGCGCTGCGCGGCTTGGAACAACGGCGCAGCTTGGTGGTCGATGGCGCCGTCAACGGACTGTTGAGCCACGGACCGCGATTTATTCCACGGTGGCTGGCGGCGAAGTTTGCCGGTCGCGCCGTGCAGCCGGATTTACGCAAGAACGGCGATAAGATCAAGGTTTGACGAACTTCCAGCCGCCAAACAAGTCGTGCCGCAGAAATCGTTCGCGCAGCACGAAGCCAGTTTCTTCGGCTTGGCCGCGCATCCACATTTCCGTTTCGGGCCAGTCGGATTCCCACACATGCCGCGTGGCGCGGCAGCGAGCTTCCTCGTCGAGGGCGGTCCAATCGTTCATCATGCGGGAAGTCAAGCGGGCCAAGTATGCCTCGCGCGACTCGTCGTTGTTGCAAACTGGATCGATCCAACAAAAAGTTCCTGAAGGCGAGAGGATGCGGAAGCAATGTTGAAGAATTCCCTTCTTCGACGCGCCGGAAAAATGGTGTAGCGAATTGCTGGCCAGAATGAAGTTCGCCGACGCATCGGGCAGGTCGGCGGCAAATTGCGCGAGGTCGCCGCAAGATAATTCCGCACGCGGCCCCCAAAACGCCACCTTGGCGCGCCCCCGTGCGACGGCCGACTCCGACAAATCGACTGCCAAGTAACGCTCGATCGGAATATCGCGAAACGCCCGTGTCGCCAGCCACGAGTCGCCGCAGCCAAGATCGACGACGCACAGTTTGTCGCAAACCGTCGCTGCGATCGTTTTTAGCTCGTCGACAAGTTCGCTGTGGCACATGTAGTTGTGATGGATCACGGCCTCGTAAAGGGACCAGTTTTCAAACGTCTCCTTGATCCGAATCGTCGCGTCGTCGGTTGGCATCTTGATCGAAATCCCGCATGGTAAGGGAACCATTTCAGCCGCTTCCCCACGGGCCAGTCTCGGCTTTGCAACTGTGCAAAATAGCGTCGAATGGATTTTTAACGCTTGGCACGTTGCTTTCAATAGTGTATAATTGGCGATATGAAAATCAAACCATCGTGGCACGATCGGCTGCCCCTCATTTCGCAGAAATGCGTCGAGTGTGGCAAGAAATTCAAAGCTTGGCGAAAGCGGATGTATTGCAGCGCCAGTTGCTCGACGCTGGTGCAAACACGCCGCTTCAAGCGTCGGCGGCTGGCCAAGCAGCGGACGCAGAAGAAAGCCAAGTAGCGCCAGGTCCGCCGTTGGCTGCCGCCATTTTCGACTCCCGGCCAGTTTTATTAGCCGGAATAGCTGATTCTGCGCCCGTTTCTTGTGATCGTGGCCGCGGCATCGCTGGCGGCTTGTTCCGTTCGCAGCGCGGCCGTATTTTGGAAGCATGGCCGGGGCGCTGTTTCGCCTCGTGTTAATTGCGCTCCAGTGGTTCTCCGCCGTTTATGGTTACTCGCCGCTCAATTCGCTGGCCCGTGACGCTCGGCGTCGCGCTGATTGTACTGGTGGTGACGCTGACGGTCGGCTGGGTGATCGTCAACGTTTTTGCCGCGCAGCGAACCGGCCATCCGGGCGTGTTTTGGACGGTTCTGGCCATTGGCGCCACGCTGCTGGTGCTGGTGCTGGTTGGTGTCGTGATCTACCTCGTTCTGACGGTCAAGGCGATTCGGCTCAACCAGCGTCAGTCGAATTTCATCGATTCCGTCACCCACGAACTAAAGAGTCCGATTGCCTCACTCAAGCTATATTTGCAAACGATGTCGCGCCATCAAGTATCGGCCGAGCAACAGAGCGATTTTCACTGCTTCATGCTGGAAGATCTTGAACGGCTGGATCAGCTAATCGACCACTTGCTCGATGCCGCCCGGCTAGAGCAATCGCCGGCGAGCAAGGAGCTAGACAGCGTCTCGCTTTCCGAACTGTTGACCAACTGCGCTCGCACGGGCTGCCAGCGCTACCGACTGCCGGAAAATTCCGTCCAATTATCGCTGGAGCCTGTGGAAGTTCGCGCTCCGCAAGCCGACTTGGAGATCGTTTTTCGGAATCTGCTCGACAATGCGTTAAAATATTCGGGCGATCAGCCCCAAGTCGAGATCGAAACGCATCGCAATGGCCAAGGACGCGTGTTGACGCGGATCAGCGATAACGGTCCAGGAATCCCCGTCGCTTTGCGGCGAAAAATCTTTGGCCGCTTTGTAAGGCTAGGAAGCGAGCTAGAACGAAAAACCGCCGGCACCGGCCTGGGGTTGTACATCGCTCGCAACTTGGTGCGACGGATGGGGGGCAAAATCCAAGTCCACGGACGCAGTGGCAAGCGTGGAACCGTCTTTGAAGTCGATTTACCGGCAGCAATGGCATGAAGCACATCCTCGTCGTCGAAGACGAACAGCACCTGGCCATCGGCATCAAGTACAATCTGGAAGCCGAAGGATATTTGGTTACCGCCGTGGCCGACGGCCCGGCCGCGCTAAAATTCTACGAAGACAATACCCGGTCAATCGACTTGATCGTGCTGGATCTCATGTTGCCCGGCATGAGCGGTTACGCCGTTTGCGAAACGCTGCGCCAACAGGGGAGCGACGTGCCGATTCTGATGCTCTCCGCTCGCACGTTGACCGAAGACCGTATCCGCGGCTTCGATGCCGGCACCGACGTCTACGTGCAAAAGCCGTTCGACTTGGAAGAATTGCTGAGCATTGTGCGCAATTTACTCACCAGGCGTCGGCGTAACTCGGCTCTCACGCCATCGGTGTCGGAGGAGGTCGAAGGCGAGCAATCGATCGACGGCAAAGAATATCGCTTCGATCGTGGCCGCGTCGTGGTAAATTTCGACACCTATCAGGTAACGGTCGATGGCCACAGTGTTCGTTTGACCGCGCTCGAAATGAAACTGCTGCAGTATTTTATCGAACACGAGGGATCGGTCGTCACGCGGGCCGAGCTTCTCGAAAATGTCTGGGGAATGTCTCATTGCCCGACGACGCGAACCGTCGACAATTTCATCGTGAATCTGCGAAAATACTTCGAAGTCGATCAAACACAGCCGCGACATTTTCTGAGCATACGCGGCATCGGCTACCGGTTTGTCGCAGTCGGCGAATTCGCCGGCGAAGCGAGTTAGCACAATTGCATCATTGCTTCGTGCGGCACGAGCCGCACAATCGGCACAACTCGATTGAATCTGGGAGAATCCGGCCGAATTGTTCGACTTCGCAAGCAATCCGGTTCATACCAGATTGAAACGATTGCGATGAATAGATAGCAGAGGGCAATTGGCATGCGTGCCCTCCAGGTAGGCGGATTTCTCTGAGGCTCGCCGGGAAAGAAGTTCAGACATCCTCGCCATTATCGGTGGCCGAGGAAGAGTAGCGAGCCTCCGAGAAACTCACCTACCCATTGCTTTTGCGTCCAATCACTGGGGGTGCTTGGACGCGGAAGATTCGTGCAAAGGCCCGAGACCGAACGGTCAGATCGCTCCGAAGCCGTCCTGGCTGCCGCAACGAGGCGTCGCTTCCCTCGAAACCTTTTGGGGGTTCGCGGTCCAGGAATTCCCGGCCAAAGCGGTTTGACGGTTCTGTTCGGGCCTTTTTTCTTGGATATCCGATCGCTCCACGATGCAGCTTTGGGTCATCAATTGCATCAGCGTCAGCACCGATCTGACGTTCACTCTCGGCTTACGCGAAGACGGCCCCATAGACGTCCGCGTTGCATTCGTTCTGGAGGGGCCGGGAGTTTCGCCGACCGACATTGAAGTCGTGCTAGAACGGAGCAGTGTTGCGCTGGCGATCACCGCAGTCGGACAGATCGGAAGGCATTTGCGTTGCCGCAGAGTGTGAGCATCACCGTCTTCGCTTGTTTTTCTCCGCAGGATGTGTTGTTTGGGCAAGCTTTACCGGCATGTCGGCCAATTGTTTGCCGGTTTGTTCAATCCTCATGGTCGTAATGGTCGAAACGAAGAGTGGGTGGCGTCCGTCACGCAGAATCGGTGCAGCGGCCGCAGCCCTCCCTCCAGACCGTTTCCCTCCTCAACAACCAGGTAAGCGACCATGCGGTTACTCTCGCCGGAGTACTTCGCCAAGGTCATGGACCCACTGCGCGGCAAGCGCATCGGCTACGTTCGCCCTGTCGGCAATGTAGGCGATCAACTCATCGAGTGGGCGACCTTTCAGCTATTCGACAAGTTTGGCATTCATTGGAATGTCGTTTCCCTCGAACAACCTCCCAATGCCGACGAATTAGTGTTTGGCGGCGGCGGAAACATGGGAAGCTTTTATCAGGCGAATTGGAATCTGCGCGAAAAAGCGATGTCGTTCGGCATTCCGATGACAATCCTGCCGCAGTCGTTTATGACGGCAGAGGATCGGCCCTTTCATCGGGTGTATCTGCGCGAACGGCGCAGCTTCAAATTCTGCCCCACGGGCATCTTCGCGCCGGATTTGGCACTGGGATTGGAATATGCCAATTCGATTTTGCCGCAACACGACCTCGGCGTTTTTATTCGCCGCGATTGCGAATTGAAGGTGAAACGCCCCTGGTTGACGCGCGATCCTGTGCGATTGTGCAAAACGCCGCAAGAGTATCTGCAATTGGCCGCCCAGTATCGACGAATCATTACCGACCGGCTGCATTTTGCCATCAGCGGGTTGATTCTCCGCCGCGAGACGACCATCTTGCCGAATTCCTACCACAAAAATCGAGGCATGTACGAAGCGTGGTTGGGTGATCTGGGTTGCAGCTTTGCCGAAGATTTGGAGGCCGCGCTCGATCAGCGGCCGACCATCCTCAGCTTTTTCACGGGTTGGACCGCTCGAAGACCGTCGCAGAAAGCGGCCGCGTAGCGTCAGACGCAGTGGTCAAATCATCCTCAGCATTCGCTGCAGCCAGCGGCCGCGCTTTCGGCGGCGTTGCTCGGCGACTGACAACAGATGCACGGGCACTTCGCGCTTCTTGAGCGCATATCTGTCCAGTACTCGGCCCATCGCTCGAAATTCAGGCCGATTTTCCAGGCCTTGCTGCTGGGCCACCGCATAGCAAGCGCGCCATTCGCATTCATTCGCAGCGCCGGAAGGCTCCGTCGCGGCGATTTTTTCGGCCGTCAACGGCGAACGGAAGCTGCTGAAATCGTCGACGCCGGCGGCCAACATGCACAGCATCTGGCGGATGCACTTTTCGCACTTCCCGCAGTTGCTTACGGGATCTTCCTGCTGGTAGCAAACGCGAAGCGATTTCCAAACTTCTGTCTCGAAGCGCAGCGCAAGCGTTTTTTCGATTCTCGTCTTCGCAAGATCCTGAATCACCTGAAATCCTGCCGACGACAAGAGCGGATCGGTCATGGCTGTCGAGCCGTTGCCGACGGTGACAAACTCGAAGTTGTCGTAAGCCCAGGTACAGCCGATCAGGCCGGCGGCAAAACGCCGTTGAAACAGGGACATCACCCCAGTGATGGCGGCGCAGTGACTGATTGACCAATTCGGCAAGAGCTGCTTCATATTGGTGCGGGCTGTGACAAGCTGGACGTCCGCCGCCTGGCAGAGCCGCTCGACGCGCTCGCGCGCGACGGCAAATCGCTGATCGCGCCAATCGATATCGCAGCCATGAATGAATAGGCAACCGGTAATGTTCCGCGTATTGCGGCCACGGCGGCCCAAGCGATGACCGTAGAGAGTTTCGATCGAGTCGAGACCGCCGCTCAGCGCCAACAGCGTTTCGGCTCGCATCGAATCGAATTGGACCGCATCGGCGGCCGGCGAAATCTCGCGGTCGGCCAGCAATTCCACTCGTCGATAGACGGGCCACCAAGTCGAGGCGATCGCCTGCCAGCGTTCTAAATTTGCGAGCAAACGAGTGGACACGTTGCCGTGAATGACCAAGTCGCAATGGCCTTCCATTGCCGACAGCAGAAAAATGCGTGTAAAAGCGTCGTGTATATCGTCGGCCTGGCCTTGGATCGCCAACCACGATTGCAGCGCGGCCGGCACTTCGATCCAGACTTTACCCGTGCGACTGCGCCTCCGCGGATGACCGCTGACTTTGGCGGCGATTATCAGCGTATCGCCTTGTTGCTGGAGAGGTTCGATTTCCACGTGCAATTGGGAACCCATAGCTCATCCCTGGATTTTCTTTCTGGCAGGTACGATGATCCGGCGCGCCGGAAAGTCTATCGCAGAGCCGTCGCAGGTAACAATACGAGATTGTTTCACGAAATTCGCCTTGCATCGAGGTCTTTGAATCTGCCTAGCATCCGCTGTCTTCCACTCTGGTACGGATCAAAATCGGAACCGTCCGCGAATCACTGGCAACCGCACCGCCTAGCCAATTTGCGCTCGATTTCGCAAAATACTTCCTTACCTTTGAACCCTGTACCCTGACCACAAACACCGAACTCACATGAGTGAAATCCTTGAAATTCACGGTCGTCAAATTCTTGATAGCCGCGGCAACCCGACCGTTGAAGTGGACGTTACCCTCGCCGATGGCTCATTTGGCCGCGCCGCCGTTCCCAGCGGGGCGAGTACTGGAGCCCACGAAGCCTGGGAACTGCGCGACGGCGACCATAGCCAATTCATGGGAAAGGGGGTGGCCAAGGCCGTCGCGAGCGTCAACGACGTTTTAGCGAACGAATTGGTCGGATTCGAAGCCCTCGATCAAACGGTCGTCGATCGACGCATGATCGAACTTGATGGCTCGGAAAATAAGAAAAACCTCGGCGCGAACGCCATCCTTGGCGTATCGCTGGCCGTCGCACACGCCGCCGCGGAATTCTGCGGCCTGCCTTTGTTTAGATACTTGGGAGGGCCGGGCGCCCGGCTGCTTCCCGCGCCGATGATGAACATCATCAACGGCGGAGCACACGCCGACAACGCCGTCGATGTGCAGGAATTCATGGTGATGCCGCTGGGTTTTGCGACCTTCAGTGATGCGCTGCGAGCCGGCGTCGAAACGTTCCACAACCTGAAGAGCGTCCTGAAATCAAAGAAACTGAATACCAATGTCGGCGACGAAGGCGGATTCGCCCCCGACTTCCAGAGCAATGGCGAAGCGCTCGACGCGATCATCGAGGCCATCCAAAAGGCCGGCTACAAACCCGGCGAGCAAATTAAAATCGCCCTCGACGTTGCCGCAACCGAGTTTTTCGACAACAAGACGAAGAAATACTCGATTGATGGCAAGCAGCTCTCCTCGGCCGAAATGGTCGATTTTCTCGCAGCTTGGGTCGAAAAATACCCAATTTGCTCGATCGAAGACGGCTGCGCGGAAGATGATTGGGAAGGCTGGAAAATTCTGACACAAAAGTTGGGCGGCAAAGTTCAGCTAGTTGGCGACGATTTGTTCGTGACCAACACCGCGCGTCTGCAGCGAGGCATCGACGAACACGTGGCTAACAGTATACTTATTAAAGTGAACCAAATTGGCACGTTGACGGAGACCCTCGAAGCCATCCAACTCGCCCACCGCAACGGCTACACCAGTATTTCCAGCCACCGCAGCGGCGAAACCGAAGACAGCACCATCGCCGACTTGGCCGTGGCGATGGGAACCGGTCAAATCAAGACCGGCTCGGCCAGTCGCACCGACCGGATGGCCAAATACAACCAACTACTTAGAATTGAAGAGCAGTTGGGCACAGGGGCCATCTACGCCGGCCCGCTGTTCCGGAAACGCTAATTCCAGGACAGGTGGCCCGCCTGACTTGCATTTTATACCGCTAGAACGGTTTCGACCCTGGCAGGCAGGCCGCCTGCCCTACGGAGATGTCTGAATCTAGCCCACGCCATCCGTCGTCCGTCACTGATTCGCCCTGGTATTGGGTGCTAATTTTCGCATTAGCGGCGCTGGCCGGGATCTTCACCATCGGCCCGAAGTTCGAACGTCGGCAAGAAATCATCGAAACCAAATTCCACGGTCGCGAGCGCGCCCAGGGTCGGGAATCGCTCGAACCGGCCTCCGTCGCCAAAACCGCGCCCGATCAACGCCCCTGGACTCGAATCTTCACCCTCGGTCCACTGGTGCTCGCCATTGCCGCGATCGCGCTCGTCGCCTTGGTTGCAGTCATTCGCCTCCAGCAGCGCCGCCTCAAAGACCTACGCACGCAATACCCAAGAAGCGCCGTTGATCCCAATCAACGTCCTCCCGAACCCTGAACCCTCGCATGCCCTGGCTCACCGACGATCCCTTTCCGATCTATGCCGCCTGCGGCATTACGCTTGTCGTGCTGCTAGTGTTGCTGCTGAAAACCGGTCGCGGCGTCATCCTGGTGGCAATGGTCGGTGTCCTGTTCTGCATCATTGCCGCAAGTGTGATCGATCGCATCGTCGTGACCGATCGCGAACGGGTCGAGCAAACGCTGTTCGAGGCCGCCGCGCTCGCCGAGCAAAATCGATTGGACGATTTGCTTAACTACATTTCGCCCTCGGTGCTCCCCTTGCGATTGGAAGCGCGACGATGGATCGGCCAAGCGTCGAAGATCGAGTCGGTTTCGGTCAGCGCCATCGACGTCACCGTTGACCGGGAGAAAACCCCGCCGACTGCCCGCGCCGAGTTTCGCGTCTTCGTCCAAGGCTTGGCTCGCGATCGCAGTAATTCCTTTCCATTCAAATACTTGCAACGGATCGGCGTCGATTTTCGCCTCGAAGGGGATCGCTGGATGGTCGTCGATTACCAGCGCGGCCCCTAAGATTTCGTACAATTCGCGGCAAACATTCATGCGACAATCGACCGTCGCCGTTGGAGATAGTCCCATACCACGAAGCGGTCGAGGTCGCGACCGGCTGTGAAAAACACCCGGCCTTTGGTCGATTCGGCGAGTCGATACGCAAACTGAATGTCCTCGCGCGATTGATTCCAGCTTTGCAGCAAGAAGATGTTGATGGTGATCCCTTCGCGCTGGCAGAGCAGCCCTTCGCGGAGCGTGGCTTCTTCGGTGCGACGAGCTGGCGGATAGAGCAGGAACAGTTTCGTTCCCTCGAAATGAGCCGTTGGCAGACCGTCGGTGATCAGCACAATTTGCCGATTCGGCGTGGCTTGCTGAGACAAGAACTGCCGTCCCAATTGCAAGGCGTGCTGAATGTTGGTGAAGTGGGGTGGAATCTGCACTTCGCTCACATCGGGGTCGCTCATCTCGGCCCACAGCCGCACGGACGAATCGAAAATCGTCACCGGCTTGGGTAGCAGCGAAGCAATCTCGCCCACCGCGCGCGGCTTGGCAAACGTGAACATCTCGATCAACTGCAAAAAGTCGCCGGGATATTCGCGGCGGATCAGCCCTTCGAGCGCCAGAGCCATTCGCTTGACGTTGATGTATTGCCCGTCGTAGCGCATTGAGCCGCTCATATCCATCAGCACCGCCGTGGCGCATTTGGGGTTGTTTCGCGTGCGATGGATGACGATATCTTCCGATTTCATATGCAGCGGGAGCCGTGCGCCGCCGCGGATCATGGCGTTCACGAGCGACGAGGGAATATCCATGTTCGCCACGCTGTCGCCGAACTCGTAGGGTTTGGTCTGTTGCAGTTCGACCGCCCCTTCGCCGATGATCGGCCCTTGATGCCGGCCGGTGCGCGATTCGTGCAATTGGGAAAAGATTTGTTCCAGCAGTCGGCCTTGAAAGAGGCGATAGGCTTTCGGCGTCAACTCATAACCGCGCCGGCCTTTGACAAGACCTTGCTGCTCGGCCATGTGCCGCAGCAATTCTTCGACCTGTCGCTGCATTTGAGCGAGCTTGTCCATGTCGCCGGGCTGGGCAAATTGGGCCAACTCGTCGAGGTCGATGATGCCGATTTGCGCCGTCTTGGCCGCTTCTTCGATTTGCTTCAGCAGCCGGTCGATCGTCTCCAACTCTTGCTTGATCTCCAGCGCCTGCGCCACGGTCATGAGTTCGCGGCCGGTAAACTCGTATTTCGCGGCCAGTTCGTCGAGTTCGTATTTATTTCCAAGCCGATCGACCAGCTTGACCAGTTGCCGCGCGAAGTCGGAATTGTCCTTCCCGTGCGCGTACCAGATTCGCTCCAACTCACGGATTTGTTCTTCGTCGAACGCCCGACGAAAGCGATCGCGCAGTTGCTTTGGAGGCTTAATCCGTTCGCCGAGCGCGCGATAGTCGTCCCTCGCCTCTTTTTGCACGGCATCGGTCTCGTAGGTTTGCAGAATTTTGCGCTTCCGTTCTTCAAGCGCCGCCTTGAGCGACTCGAGCGTCATGCCCAGCCCGGCTATCTGACTCGGATCGAGGTGCACCGCATGGGCCAGCTCCTCGTCGGTCAATTCACGCAAGCTGCCAAAGGCCAGCATGTGCTCCAACGCCGGCGACACCAGATCCGGCGGCGGCTGCGTCGGGCTGGGGAACCGCTTGGGGTCGTACCGCTGGTAGGTGTGAATGACGCCGCCGAGTGATGTGCGATTGGGCATACAAGGGTCTGCGGTGAGGGGCCGACCTATTGTAGCAGCGGCGGACGAAATGGGGCCACACTTTCCTGTCTGCCAGGCCGCGAGTCCGACATGTCCTCGGCAAAGCGGCAGGCAGGAATGCCTGCCCCAGGGCTTCATTTGATCCCCGGCCCGGGATTGATGCCATCGGTGATGAACACGCCAGGGTGCCGGGCGAT
>JADZDJ010000250.1 GCA_020851115.1 Pirellulales bacterium | reverse complement strand
CGTTCCATTTTCCAATGCCAGAGGCCCCCACACCGCAGCCTATTTGGGAAAATGCGCCGGTGATGAATGCGGCACAGCTCGGAGGGATTGAGACCTCGGTGCTCGATAATGGCCCTGGACGCAATCTTCGCATTGCCTGGGTCAATACTGGGGGCGGGTTGCGATACAAAGTCGTCATCGACCGCGGACTAGACATTGCCGATGCCGAGTTCATGGGACAATCTCTGACTTGGCATTCGTCCACCGGAATCACGGCACCGGCGGCTGCCTGTGATACCGGATTCGAATGGCTCAGAGGCTTTTACGGCGGTCTGCTCGTCAGTTGCGGTCCCCTGAATGTTGGCAATCCCTTTACTGAAGATGGTCGTTCGTACGGCCTGCACGGCACTCATTCCAATACACCTGCCCAAGTGGAGTCGATTGCGAATCCCGATCTGGCCAAGAAATCGTATGAGATGTCAATCACCGGCATCGTGCGGACGGCGCGCGTGTTCGGCCCTTACTTGGAATTGCGACGCACCATCTCAAGCCAACTTGGCGAGCCCGTAATTCGCATTCGCGACGCCTTTCGCAATTTAGGCAACAAGCCTGCGCCGTTGGCCTGGCTGCTGCATATCAACGTCGGCTACCCGCTGCTTGAGCCGAGAAACAGCTACTTCTGCTTCCGTGGCGAAACGGCCCCGCTTGCCGGCAGCGAGGCATGGTATGAATCGGCCGCAAACTACCGACAGGCACCGCCGCCGATGGAGCTACATCGCGGCGCTGGCGAATTTTGCGCGTACATTCACGCCGAACCGAATCGCGACGGCACGGTCACTTGCGGCGTCGTGAACATCGCACGCAAGCTCGCGCTGAAGCTTTGCTATCGCCACGAGGATTTTCCGCGGCTGGTCAATTGGCAGCATTGGGGCCCAGGGGGCTCGTATGCAGCAGCCTTGGAGCCGACGAATGCGGGCGTGGAAGGCCGCCCGATCGATGCTCAACGCGGCTGGCTGAACTACTTGGAACCGGGCGAAGAGCGAACGTTTTCCTGCGAGTTGGCGGCGACGGGCCGCCAACAAGATATTGAAGAATTGCTAGAGTTGAATCGAACGTCAAGGGGAGCAGTGCCCGCGACGGCGCTCGCTCAGATTTATTCGGAGAACTTTGCGTGAAGTTCACAGATTCAGATCACATCTTTGCCGCGCTGGATAACTTCAAAATCGAAGTGCCGAGCTGGGGATTTGCAGACACAGGCACGCGCTTCGGAAAGTACGTTCAAGCCGCCGCCGCACGAACCCTCGAAGAAAAGTTGCACGACGCAGGGCTCGTGAATCGGCTGACCGGCGCCTGCCCGACCGTCGCCGTGCATGTGCAGTGGGATTTTCAAGACGGAGAATCTCCAGAGTCGGTCGCAAAGCTGGCAAACTCGTTCGGAGTGCGGATCGGTTCGATCAATCCAAACTTGTTCCAGGATCAATGCTATAAGTTCGGATCGCTCTGCAATGCGGATTCGGCGGTTCGAGAAACTGCGCTCAAACACGTCGCTGAATCGATCGAAATCGGATCAACAGTCGGATCACGCCATCTGACCCTTTGGCTGGCCGACGGCAGCAATTATCCAGGCCAGGAAGACCTATTCGCACGCAAACACTACTTGAAGGAATCGCTCCAGCAGATTTCTCAATTGATGCGGCAGCAATGGAAAGACGCCACGCTCTTGCTGGAATACAAACCATTCGAGCCGTCGTTCTATCATACAGACGTGGCCGACTGGGGCATGGCTTATGTGTTCTGCCGCCAAGCCGGTCCAGCAGCGAAAGTACTCGTCGATACCGGCCATCATTTGCCGGGCGCAAACATTGCACATATTGTGTCATTCTTGCTCGATGAGGACATGCTCGGCGGGTTTCATTTTAACGATCGAAAATATGCTGACGACGATCTGACGTTGGGGTCGATCGATCCGCATGGAGCGTTTCTGATTTTCGATCAAATCGCCCAATACGAATTCGCGACCGGTAAGCGGGCTCAGCTGGCCTACATGATTGACCAGTCGCACAATCTCAAACCCAAGCTCGAAGCAATGGTGCAAACCGTGTGCGAGGCGCAGAAGCTGTTCGTCAAAGCCCAATTGGTCGACCGAAAGCGTCTAGCAATGGCCCAACAGCAACAGGATATTGTCGGATCAGAAATGGTTCTGCGGGATGCTTACGATACCGATGTCTCTGAACTGTTGAGCGAATGGAGAAGACGGCACAAGCTTCCAGAAAACCCGCTAGAGCAACTTCGCCGCGATAGAGTGGTCGAGCAATTGGCTGTCGATCGCGGCGCGAAAAGGGCACATGTTCCACAGCCTACAGCTGGATCTTACGCGTAAATCCAACGTATTGAAAGGCAAGGCAAAGGCCATCGGTGACGATCTCGAAAGGCGTTTTCCGGAGAAACCTGAATGATTTTTACGACTGGAGTTTTGCATCTTTGAAATCAAGATCGATTTGCCCCAGCGGTGGCGAATGCTGGCTGCGTAAACTGCGAGGTTGCGAATGCCAACAGGTCGACTCCTGCTCCGCAGATCGGGCTTGAAATGAAATTCAAGAATTCAAGACACCAGTTACTTCAAATCTGTTGAGGAGGTAACCCTGTTATGAAAGTTCGCAATCAGACTACGAACATTGATTGGTTGTCCTGCCAGGGAGAAGAAGGGACGAGCGCCGGCCGGCGGAATCAGACGACGCGGCGGGTATTCTTGCAGGCGGCCGGCTTGGGTGCTGCTGCGCTGGCAACGCAGGGGGTCGTATCTGGCGCGGAGACAGCCGTCGGCAAAGATGGCAAACCGATTCAAGGCTTCGAAGATATTACAAAAGCGGGTACAGAATCTTCAAAAGGTTGGAAACCCATTTCGGATCGAAAAATTCGAGTGGGGATTGTCGGCTATGGTTTCTGCAAGTTCGGAGCGGCATTTGGATTCCAGGATCATCCGAATGTCGAAGTGGTGGCGGTTAGCGATTTATTCCCGGATCGGTGTGAAGGTCTGGCCAGAGCCACTCGTTGCAAGAAGACCTACCCGTCACTCGAAGAGCTCGTCAAGGACGATACGATCGAAGCGGTGTTCTGCGCCACCGATCCGCCTCACCACGCCCAACATTGCATGGAGGTGCTCAAGCACGGCAAGCATATTGCGGTAAATGTTCCAGCAGTGTTTGGGTTTGACTCTTTGGAGCAAGCCGATCAACTGTTTGAGGCGGTGAAAAAGGCCAGCGGCCTCCATTACATGATGTTTGAGACTTCCTACTACCATCCTGGGCTTTGGCCGATGCGGAAAATTTACCAGGCAGGTGGATTTGGCAGACACGTCTATTCCGAAGGGGAGTATTGTCATTTTCACGATGGCAAGGCGCCTATGCCTTCCTATAAGGGATGGCGAGAGGGGCTGCCTCCGCTATGGTATCCGACCCACTCGACCGCCTATTACGTTGGCGTGACCGGTGGAAGCTTCACGCATGTCTCGGCGCAAGGTCGGCCGGGCGATTGGTATTGGCTGAGGCCGGGAGCGAACAAATTTAACAATACTTTTGCCACGGAATGCGCGTTGTTCCGCACGAGTGATGGCGGAATGTGTCACATGAGTTGCAGTTTTGATACGGCCGGCCACAAGGGCGTGAAGGGCCGCTTCCGAGGGGAACTCGGTTCCTTCGAAGGCGATCTTAAAGACCTCAAGCACTGGGGAACCTTCGAAGGCGTCGCAAACGCCGACGGGAAAAAGCCGACGTTGCCGAACTTGTCGCGTCCGCCGCTGCCTCCTAACGTTGATCCCGGCGGCCACGGCGGCGCAGAAGGGCAACTGATGAACGAATTCGTCACTGCCATCCTCCAAGACCGGACGCCATGGTGCAATATTGCCGACGCACTCAACATGACGGTCGCTGGTGTTGTGGCTAGCCAATCGGCCAAGCAGGACGGCGAACGACTGAAGGTTCCGCAATACACCATGCCGACTTGACTACATCACTCGAAGTTTTTGTATTTTAGACGTGCATCTTGCCTTCACCTCTGTAGGGGCTTTTGTGCAAGGCTTCGTTCAGATTTTTTTCGTAGCTTTTTTGCGCATCGTGCTAGACTTGGGTTGCCTGGTGAAACGGAAGTAGGCTCTACAGGCGCGCAACCTGACCAGGGATAGCCAGGCTGGGGGTGCTCCAAAGACACCTGGGGCCTCTGGCGGCGCCGAGTAGCCCGAGCCAGAGGCCTGATTTTCTCCTGCCGTTGAACACCTGAGCTATGCCTCCGGAAACTCAACCGTCGGGCGGAGTTAAGGACAGGTCATTGGTCGAGGTGCCACTCGTATTTGCTCTGCAATTAGCGATCTTATGATTGGATGATTGCACTTCGCTTCACATGGTTTGGGCGGAACAGCTTATGCCATCTCGCGGGTGTCATCGAGCGAATCTAATGCAGTCACTTGTGGGCAGATACGACGCGATCGCAGCGGCGGCGAACAATCCGTCGTTCCACGAAGGATACGACGGCTGCGTTGGCGAGTGTGTTTATGATACAATTGCGAACCATTCGTTCCCATCTTGATGAGGTTGACACCGATGAAATTGCTTTGGTCGTTCCTGTTTATGGTTTTCTGCTTGCTGGCTGTCACGGCATTGGCCGCAGAAGGTACTGGCAAACTCAACGAAAAAACAGTAAGGGAAAAGCAGGCGGAAGCGGAGCTGCCAGAAAAAGTTTCGGCAACTCAGCATACGGCCAACATCAGCGGCAAAGAGGTCGAGTATACTGCGACCGCCGGCACGCTTGCCATGAAGGACGATGCTGGAAAAACTAAAGCAGCGATTTTCTTTGTCGCATATACCAAAGACGGCATTAACGACTTGGGGCAGCGGCCGATCACGTTTGCCTTTAATGGCGGGCCGGGTTCGTCATCGGTCTGGCTGCACTTGGGCATGTTAGGCCCCAAGCGGATCAAAATACCCGACGACGCTTCGCCACTGCCGCCGCCGTACGAATTGACCGCGAACCCTTATTCGCTACTCGACATCACCGACTTGGTGTTCATCGACCCGGTCAGTACCGGTTTCAGTCGGCCGGCCAGCGGCGAAAATAAAGATCAATTTCACGGCTTTCAGGAAGACCTCCGCAGCGTCGGTCAGTTCATTCACAATTACGTCACCAAGTACGGTCGCTGGCGCTCACCCAAGTTTCTCCTTGGCGAAAGCTACGGAGGGCTGAGAGCAGGGGGCTTATCCGGCTATCTCCGCGACCGCTACAACATGCCGCCCAGCGGCATCATCATGATCTCGCCGGCGCTGAATTTTGAAACGCTCGGTTTCGCTCCCGGAAACGATCTGCCATATATTTTGTTCGTTCCCGGCTACGCGGCGACGGCCTGGTACCACCATGCACTGCCCGGAGACCTGCAATCGCTTTCACTGGAAGAAGTCATCAAGCAAGCGACCGATTTTTCGCTTCAGGACTACAACTTGGCGCTGATGAAAGGTCATTCCATGAGTGCGGCCGAGCGCAGCGCCGTCGCCGAGAAATTGGCGCGATTTACAGGGCTGCGCAAGGAATACGTGTTGAATTGTAACCTGCGAATTTCGATGCAACGCTTCGGCAAAGAGCTGTTGCGCTCTCGCGATCGCACGATCGGGCGCTACGACAGTCGCTTCACCGGCATCGATGCCGACAGCGCCGGCGAATCACCTGAATTTGATCCCAGTGCCGAACAAGTATTCGGTCCGTTCACCGCCGCCATCAACGACTACGTTCGCAACGATTTAAAGTTCGACGACGAGCGCGTTTACGAAATTCTCACCAGCGAAGTTCAGCCGTGGAACTACGGACGACACTCTAATCGATTCCCCGACGCATCCGACACGCTTCGCCAATCAATGTCGGCCGTGCCCTACATGAAACTATTCGTCGCCGGCGGTTACTATGACCTGGCCACCCCACCCGCGACTGCCATTTACAGTGTTGAGCACATGCGGCTGCCTCCGGAACTGCAAAAGCACATCACGCTGCGCGCTTACGAAGGAGGCCACATGATGTACATCCATGAGGTATCGCTGAAGAAGCTGCGCGCTGATCTGGAAAAGTTCTACCAGTCGGCGCTCCCTGGCGACGAACCGAAAAAGGAATGAAGCTGCCCGCTAATCCTTGTCATCGCCGTCATCCGGATCGAGAGAGATCGCCCATGCCGGATACGTCGCGTCATCGCCGCGTGCCGCGAACCATAGAATGCGATTCAGCGTGTCTTCGTCCGCTTCGTCGATCTCGTCCAGCCGCTCTGCGATCGACTTGCGTGCCCAATAAAGTTGCCGTGCATCGCGGATGTCTGAAAGCTGTGGGTTGAGGTGGTCCAGCGGAATGTTGTTCGGTACCGCGGTAAAGGGCGTCAGATCGGGTTGGTCCATGAAGCAGTTTCGCATCGCGGTGGCCGACGAATCGAACTGATTCATCGTAGGCAGTCCCAGTAGCAGTTCAATAGTCCGAACCATGCCGGTTTGATTGTAGTTCGTGCTATCGACGAACTTGCGCTTTGTGTAGGGGCTGATCACCAGCGCCACCGTCCGATGGCCGTCAATGTGGTCAAAGCCATTTTGCGGATCATCCTGCACGACAAAAATACAAGTGTCTTTCCAGAATTGGCTGTGACTGATGGCTTCGACGATTCGCCCCAGCGCCAAGTCGTTGTCGGCTACTTGAGCTTCCGGAACGGGCATGCCAGGGCGCGTTCCGGAGGTGTGATCGTTGGGCAACAGCATGATCGAGAAATTCGGCATCTCGCCGCGGCGCTCGAATTCTTTCAATTCCTCGATAAATTCACCAGCCCGATACTGATCGGATACGATATTGGGAAAGCCGATGAACGATTGACAGAGGTACGGTTCAATGGTCTTGATGTTGGCGGTGGCTCGAATATCGATTTGCTGATTGCCAGCAAGATAGTCTTGATAGCAATCCATAAACGTCGGCCGCTTCTTTCGATTCGGATCTTTCCAAGTAACCGATGCCGAGACAAACTCTCCGTAGACACGAAAAGTTTTCTTGTGTTCCAGCACGTGATCCCAAATGAATCCGCTAGGTGCGTAAGCCAAAGCATCGCCGCCTGAGTAGGGATAACTGCGAGGGAAGCCGCCAAAGGCTTTTTCGAGATAATCGGTCGCATACGCTTCATCGGTCCACTGGTGGCCATCGGCGCTCAGTACGCCGCTGCAATAAAAATTGTCGAGTAGGACGAACTCCTCAGCTAATTTGTGATGGTTGGGGGTGACTTCGCGGCCGTAAATGCAGAGCTTCTCATCACCCTCGCCTTGCGGAAGATCGCCAAAGACCTGATCGTAAGTTCGGTTTTCCTTGATGATGTAGAAGACATGCTTCAAGAGCGACGGCTCTCCATGTCGCTCAGGGATCGGAACCGGAGGTACGTTCTGCCGCGGCGGGGCGCGGACGGCGACAATCTCCGCCGAGCGATTATTCGCCAGAACCGCGGCCGTCTGCTGCTTGAGTTCTTCAAGGCTTGGCAGCGGCACCAGTGAAATACTCCCCATGGAATCGCGGGAATTGAATCCATAAACCTTTTCTCCCTTAACGATTCGCTTTCCTTCCCACTCCGTATTGCGCGAGCCGATGCCCTTTACATTGGCGACGATCAGCCGATTACGTGCGGTGTCGCAAACGACGCTGCCTGGATACCACCCAGTCGGAATGCAACCGCGCAGGCGACAGTTCGGCGGCGCAAATTCGACGACGGCAATGGCATTGTTAGCACCATTGGCGACGTACAGCCACTTGCCGTTGGTGCTGAAAGCTAGCGCATTGGGCGAACTGCCAAATGGCAAATCGGGAGCGGGATGTACCGAAATCGTCTGCACGACCTCATCATGCTTCGAATCGATTACGCTGACGGTGTCGTTGTTCGCGCACGCGACAGCGACATATTCCCCATCGGGTGAAACTGCCAGCCCTGCCGCATAGCGACCGACGACGATTTCCTTGCGGCTTCGATTGGCTTTCAAATCGACCACTGACACCGATCCTTCGGAAGCGATGTTTCGCGGATCGACTTTCACCACCGGTGCGCGTCCCGATGGGCCAGTCGGCTCCCCTGGCTTCGGAAGGCGGCCGGCCATGTTGCTAACGTAAAGCTTTTCACCCGCAAGCGCGACATCATAAGGCGCATTTCCGACCGGTATCCATCGGACGGCTTTGCCGCTGGCCAAGTCGATCTCGGCGACGACATTGGCTAAATTCAAAGCGACATACATCCGGCTGCCATCAGGCGTAATAACAAATCCGGCAGGAGCCTGTCGGCTGCCGTACCGGGTCTCGCCATCGGTGCTCAGTTCGGTCGACGCATCTTCTGCACCGGATGGATTCACGGAAATCGCCCGCGGTTTGCTCAACCGTCCATCTTCTCCGACAGAAAAACCAACCAGAGCCTGATCGCCGCGGCTGGATCGAGAGCTGGGAAGCGTCGAGGCAAATAGGTGCTTGCCATCGGGGGTAAAGCCGATGCCCTTGTAACTAGAGCCGCTGATTTTTGCAGTGTCGATGATCTTTCCTGAAGCAGCATCGAAGGTCAACAATTGATCGCGGTTGAGCACGCCCAACAAGCGGCCATCGTGGCTGAGCGCCACATCGACCGGCCGGCCAGGAAAGGTGATTTGCACTCCCAGTGGAGAAACGATTTGGTTCGTCGGCATGACTATGCGGCCATCGACCAGAGGACCGACATTTTGGCGCTGCGGTCGTTGCGCTGAGGCAGCGGTAACGAAAAGTACACAAAATGTGAAGAATTCGAAGCGGCGAATTAGAAACCCTTTCATAATTCACGACTATATCACAATGGTTTGCATTATTGGACGGGGGACCAGGACGGTTCCCGGTTTTCAGCCAGCCAGTCGACCAACCCAGTGAGCAGACGAAAGCGGCATCTTAGCGCCTCCTGGATAATAGATTTAACGACATCTATACGCGCTCAATCTTGCGCGATTCCTTAAAAAATCAGTAAAATCTGCGCAATCAGCGGATAACCTTGGACCCCAGGGCTTACGAATCAAAATTCGCATGTTTCAGCACGTGTAGCAGGTAGTTTGGGTCAAGTGCAGCTTTCATGCGTTTGGCTTTGGCGCCTCCAAGCGACCAATCCTACTTGCCACTCCGACGGAACATACCACACCCAAACGATTTACGGCAAGGTTTTGATGCGTAAGCCCTGCCTTGGACCCATAGCACGAACCACCGATTGCACTGAATACGTAGATTGCGACCGACAGAAAATACTGATGTGAGTTTTCCGTCCAAACAACGAGCGGATAGTT